>DASVHS010000455.1:0-7497 GCA_036382495.1 Thermoanaerobaculia bacterium
TTGCTGTGGGAGAGGGGAATCGCGACGCGTGCGAACGTCTCGACGAACTCAGCCATGTACGTCGTGTAGATGTCGGAGTTCGCCGGCTTGTTGACGGCTACGGTGGCGAGCTTCTCGCGGAATTCAGGGTTGTCGAGGCGAGGGTGGTTGTAGCCGATCGGAATCGACGCAAAGTTCGTGAAAAAGTCGAGGACGTTACGGCCTCGCCGCGCGTCGAAAACCCACGATCCACGCGACTTCTGCAGATCCATGACGATCTCGTAGCCGTCGGCCAGCATGTGGCGCGACAGGACGGCATGAACCTCCGACGGCTGCACGTGGATCCGCCGATCGGTGATGGAGGTGATGGACATTCGGAGAGCTCCTGGCTTGTTGACATCCCGATTGCAGGGAGGTCTGATTCGCGAGATCGCGATCTTATCAGCGTTGAGCGTGTATCCGTTAACCGTTAACCGTATAACCGTTAACCGTATAACCGTGTCACCGTGGATCGGGAATCGTTTTTTCGGTTAACGGTTAACGGTTATGCGGATAACGGCAAGAGAGACCAAACTCACATGAACGACATCGTCATCCTCGGCGGCGCACGCACGCCGATCGGCTCATTCCTCGGAACCCTCAGCTCGCTCAGCGCGCCGAAACTCGGCTCGATCGCGATCAAGTGCGCGCTCGAGAACTCGCGCGTCCAACCCGAACAGATTCAACAGGTCATCATGGGGAACGTCCTCCAGGCCGCCGTCGGACAGGCTCCAGCTCGCCAGGCGGGCATCGGCGCAGGCATTCCCGTCAGCGCCGGCGCGATCACCGTGAACAAGGTCTGCGGATCGGGCATGCGCGCGGTGATGTACGCGGCGAACGATATCCGCTGCGGCGACTACGACATCGCCGTGGCGGGCGGGATGGAGTCGATGTCGAACGCGCCGTACGCCTTGACGCAGGCCCGGACCGGCTACCGCATGGGCAACGGCAAGATGATCGACGTGATGATTCACGACGGTCTTTGGGATCCCTACGGCGACAAGCACATGGGCACCTGCGCGGAGGCGTGTTCGGCGAAGTACGCGTTCACGCGTGAACAACAGGACGACTTCTCGCTCGAGTCGTATCGACGCGCGCAGGAAGCGGTGAAGTCAGGGAAGTTCAAGAAAGAGATCGCGGTCGTCGAAGTGGCCGGGAAGAAAGGCACGTCCGTCATCATCGACGACGAAGAGCCGTTCGCCGCGCCGCTCGAGAAGATGCGCTCGCTCAAGCCTGCGTTCCAGAAAGACGGCGGCACGGTCACCGCGGCGAACTCGTCGAAGATCAACGACGGCGCCGCGGCGCTGATCGTCACGTCGGACACGTACGCGTCGAAGAACAAGTTGAAGCCGATCGCGCGGATCGTCGCGCACTCTTCGCACGCGCAAGAACCGGAATGGTTCACGACCGCGCCCGGCAAGGCGATCGAGCTCGTGCTCAAGCGCGCAAAGATGAAGATCGACGACATCGATCTCTTCGAGGTCAACGAGGCGTTTGCGGTTGTGGCGCTGGCGTCGATGAAGGACACCGGCATCACGCACGACAAACTCAACGTCAACGGCGGCGCCGTCGCCCTCGGGCATCCGATCGGCGCGAGCGGCGCGCGGATTCTCGTCACGCTGATTCACGCTCTGCAGGACCGCGGGTTGAAGCGTGGCCTCGCGGCGATCTGCATCGGCGGCGGCGAAGCGACGGCGATGATCGTGGAGACGATGTAGGTTCTGGCGCATGGCATGCTTATCCTCGACGGGGAGGAAGAACCATGAAACACCGATCCGCGTTTCTTGTCGTGCTTGTAGTTCTCGTCGCGAGCGCTGCGTCAGCTCAACAAATCAGTCGTAACGCGGTTTCCGTCTTCACGAGCGACCTCGGATACTCATCGTCACCCGTCATGCAGGGTTGGTCTGGAGGCTTCGGCATCGCCGTGGACCATCACTTCAACGCGCATTTCTCGACTGAGCTGTCGATTGCCAAGGAACGACATATCGCCGGGCCGGCGCTCGTGTACACACCGCAAGGCAGTGTGATCGAAGGCCCTCACCGGGTCAGCACGACTCCGATTGATCTCGTGGCCGCATACCACTTCATCTCCGAAACGCGCTGGCGGCCGTACATCGGTGTCGGTCAACGCTTCGTCGACAGTGAACGCGAGGCGTTGTTCGAGCCCGAGATCACCGGCGGCGTCACATACATGGTGCGACCACACTTCGGGCTTCGCGCCGATGCAAAGCAACTCGTTGGATTCCGTTACAGGAGTTGGGATCCGGCGTTCAAAGCTGGGCTCGGCGTCAGCTGGCGATTCTGAGGCTTGGCGATTGCGACGTCGAGCGAGCCGAGATCGGAAGGCCGCTGGCCTCTAGGTCAGCGCGTCGGCGAGTTCCGACAGATCGCGAAACTCCAGCGACGGCATTCCGCCCGCCAGAGCGCGATTGCCTTTTCGGTTGATCCAGGCGTTGGCGATGCCGAGCGCGTTCGTCGGCACGATGTCGTGGAAATTGCTCTGCGCGGCGTGAATCCATTCGGCGGCGCCGATGCGCTCACGGGCGGCCAGGAAGTGCATCGGCAACGGTTTGTACGAGCCCACTTCCTGCGCCGTGATGACGAGGTCGAAGTCGGTCGTGAAGTGGCGGCGCGTCAGGGCGATGAGATCGTCGTCGATGTTCGAAAGGATGCCCAGGCGGATGCCGGCGGCGCGAAGCCGCTCGAGGGCCGGGTTGGTGTCGGCAAAGGGAAGCCATGACGACAGCGAGTCGGCGAGAAATCCTGCGTACGGGACGCGCCACCCCAGGGCATTTCCGACGCGGCGCGCCGTCTCGGCAAGGACGTCGCGATAACGCCGATACTTCTCACGCTCAACGACATGCTCGACGTCGGCATAGGTCGGGACGACCCGCGATTCGTCGAGGTTGACGCCGTCCTCGCGGGCAGCCCGCATGAAGGCTGTACGGATGCCCGTCTCCCAGTCGATGAGAGTTCCGTAGCAGTCGAACGTGACGAAATCGAACTGTCGATTCACGGTACTCGTGGATTATGGCGCGCCCGCGGTGCGATCGGTTAAGCTGTTCCACACCGCTTCTCAACAATATGCAACCTGCTGCACGTAGTCTGCGCACGGTCGAGCGTTTCCTGCTTGCCCCGCCTCTGCCGGCGAATTTTCTCTCTTCGCCGGTGGCTGTGTGCGACATTTCGGCGCGCGGTGCGCGTTTCAAGCACGACAAACCGTTCGAGACGGGAAAGAAGGGCGTGCTCAAGTTGCCGATGGACGGCCGTCCGTCGCCGCTCGCGCTGGAGGCGGTCGTCGTCTGGTCGGAGGCCGACAGCGGCGCACCAGGCAAGTACGTTTCCGGCGTGCGTACGTACGGCTCGCCCGAAGTGATCGGAGCGCTGATCAAGCAACTGCAGACGTCGAAGCGGTCGAATCGGATCGAGGAGCTGCGATCGACGGAGCGGTTCTTCGTCGTGCCTTCCCTCGACGCGAAATTCGGTGAGGTACCTGTCACAGTGGAGAACGTCTGCGCGCGCGGTGCGCGCATCGAGATGCGGACGGAGCCGAAGCGCGATCAGGCCGAGACGTTGCTTTTCCAGGTGCCGCGTTCGGACCTGGAAGTCAAAGTCCCCGGCAAGATTGTCTGGAGCATGCTGAAGTCGATCAGCGGAAGCGGCGGCGATCAGAAGTCGTATCGCGCCGGTGTGCACATCAACACGAAGCCGGAGTTGATGCGACTGGCGATCGGACTGCTCTGCGAATCGACACGCGGCACGCTCGACACGCAATCGCTGTCGTTGAAATTGAAGATCATGCGCGCGCGCGCTCGCCAGTTTGCTCCTTCGTACAAGTCGATCGAAGCATCGGGCGTCCCCGCAGAGCAATACCTGCTGATTCAGGGCGTGCGCGAGGAACTGCGCCTCAATCCTGAAGAGGCGATGCACTGGTATCGACGGGCGCGGTTGATCATCAACGATCCGAAGACGCGCAGCGAGGCACCGGTCATCTACGAACATCCGGACGCGCTCGCGGTCTGGGAGTACCTCGATCGGACCGTGGACCCGTCGTTGATCGGGCGGGCGTTCAACCTCGTGAAGTAGTGGGTTCTGTGTGGGTGCCGGCTTCAGCCGGCACATCGCGGGCTGAAGCCCGCGTCCACACAGAAGCGACGTTTCGTTTCATCCCGTCGAGTTTCGCTCTCTTGATTGCGCTCTTCGCGAACAGGCGTGAGAAATCCGATTGCCCGAAGCGCAACAGATCGGTGACCGGCGTGGCGCGGTATTCGTCACGCGCCACGAACGCCGGAAGCGGATCGAGCGGCGCGCGGTTCCATGGGCACACTTCCTGGCAGATGTCGCAGCCGAATGCATTTCCGTCGAGGTGCATGTGCTCCGGCAGCGGCCCGCGATGTTCGATCGTCGCGTAGCTGATGCAGTTCTCCGACGCGACCGTGCGATTCGGGAGGATCGCGTGAGTCGGGCAGGCGTCGATGCATTTCGTGCACGCGCCGCAGCGATCGGCGACCTCTGTCGCGCCGATGTCGTTCTCGAGCGACGTCAGCAGCGTGCCGATGAAAAAGTACGAGCCGTGCTCCTCGTGGATCAGCATGCCGTTGCGGCCGATCCAGCCGAGTCCCGCCTGCGCAGCGGCGGATCGATCCGAGAGCGGACCTGTGTCGACATAACGCCAGCTCTTTCCGCCGACGACGGTTTCCATATCACGCAGGATCCGGTCGAGTACTTCGTGGTAATCGTCACCCATCGCATAACGTGCGATGTGGTGACTGAGCGCGTTCGTATCGGCGTGTGGGCGTTCGCTCGCGTACGGTGCCAGGAAGACGATGATCGATTTCGCCCACGGAAAACGAACCGCCGGATCGGCTCGGACGCCGGCGTTTTTCTCGAGGTAGCGCATCGTCGCGTGATGACCCCTGGCGATCCACTCTTCGAACATCGCAGCGTGATCGTCGCGCAGATCGGATGCGCCGATGTGTGCGACTCCATGCCGCTTCGCGACCGCGCGCACGGCCGGCCAGACTTCCGAGAGCTTCGTGATCATCGGCGTGAGCCGCGCAGTGTGAACGTCGCCACTTCCGGACGGCAGAGAATGCGGATTGGAGGGATCGCACCGATACCGCGGCTGACGTACATCAACACGCCACCGATACGCCGAAATCCAGCGGCGTAGCGACCCTCGTGTTTCGAGGGCACGACGAGCGGTCCGAAAAACGGGAACCGGATCTGACCGCCATGCGTGTGTCCGCAAACGAGAAGATCGACACGGCGCCCGTCGAGCTGATCGACGAGATCGGGATGATGCGTGACGCCGATGCACGGTCCCGGCTTCACGTTCGCGAACGCAGCCTCAATGTCCGGCTCGCCGCGGTACACCTCGTCGATCCCGACGACGGGCAGCGCGGCACCATCGCGGCGGATGACATGCGACGTGTTGGTGATGAACTTCACGCCTTTCGCGGTCATCGCCGCTTCCACTTCTTCGCCGTTCGCCCAGTAGTCGTGATTGCCGAGGACGGCCAGAAGGCCGTCGTGCGCGCGGAGATCGGTGAGAAGTACGTCGGCCATCAGCGGGATGTGTTTGCGCCACGTCACGAAGTCGCCGCCGAGGAGGATGAGGTCGGGATCGAAGAGATTGGTCTGCGCGACGATCTGCCGATAGAACTCGCGGCGGACGAAACCGGCGACGTGCGTGTCGGTGAGAAACGCGATGCGATATCCGTCGAACGCGGCCGGAAGATCGTCGATGAAGACTTCATGGCGCGTCACCTCGATGTCGTACACATCGTTGTGCGCGCCGAGGCGGCGGAGAAGGGCGATGGGCATGTGCGCTTTGCGGAGGCGGATGACTTCCGGCTCGAGATCGCGGACGCCCTGGACGCGCTCGGGATTCGAATTGCGATAGATGCGGTCGACGATCCAGTACGCGCCGACGCACGCGGCGACGATGAGCCACGCGGCTCCGAGCTTTGCGAGCGGGATCACCCAGTAGAGCCGCTCGAAGACGTCAGGCGTGACCCGCTCGACGAGCGGCCGTTCCATCAGCCAGGTCATCCATCGTTGCAGCGGCCAGAACAGCGCGGTGAGAAACAGAAGGACCGGGGGCACGACGTACAGGAGCGGCGTCCATGGACTGTGCTCTTCGCGGTGATCGCCGAACACCACGCGGTTCATGATGAACAGAAAAATCCGCGCATCGCCGAGGAGCGCGAAGGCCGTGAGGATGAAGAAGATGGCGCGAGCGGTAGTCATTTCAAACAGAGCGCAGAGCGCGGAGCGCGGAGCGCAGATGAAGTCGGGATGATGTGTCTCTCCTGCGCTCTGCCCTCTGCGCTCTGCGCTCTGTTACAAACGGTCAAGTATCGGCTTGATCAGATTCTCAGGAACGCGAATGGTGCCGAGTGTCTCTTTCGCCTTGACGGTGCCGTGATCGTCGGAGCCACCGGTGACGAACTTGCCGCGGAATCGCGCGAGGTTCGAATACATTTCGCGATTCTTGTCGTCGACGTCGGGGTGCATGACTTCGATCGCGTCGATTCCGGCGTCCAGCAGTTGCATCACGACCCGTTCGTGGTCCTGATACAGAGTCGGATGCGCGATGGACAGGACGCCGCCGGCCGAGTGGATCAGCTCGACGGCTTCTTCGACCCGGAAACGTTCCTTCTCCACATACGCCGGCTTCCCCGCCCCGATCAACCTGTCGAACGCCTCGGCCACCGTCTTGACGTAACCGCTCTCGACGAGCGCGCGCGCCACATGCGGACGCCCCATCGCGCCGCCGGCGGCGAGTTGCTCGACGCGAGCGTGGTCGACCTTGAACCCGAGCTCTGCGAGCCGGCCGACCATTCGTTTGCCACGATCGGCGCGCGTGGCGCGAAACGATTTCAATCGAGCCTCCACGCGCTTGTCGAGCGGATCGAACGCATAGGCGAGGATGTGAATGTCGTGCCCTTCGTACGCGCAGGAGAGCTCGACGCCGGGCACGAGCTGCACTTCGCGCGAGTCCGCGTAGGTCTTGCTCTCGAAGTACGCGGCGAGGTTGTCGTGGTCGCTGATCGACAGGATCTCGATGCCGTGTGCGCGCGCGACGTCGATCACTTCACGCGACGTACGTGTCCCGTCGGAGTGATTGGTGTGCGTGTGAAGGTCGGCGTAGCGCATCGAGGGCCTGAAATGTAACACTCCCGTCGTGATCGACGAGATGCGCGCCGATGACTGGCCGGCCGTGCGTGCGATTTATCTCGAAGGGATCGCGTCCGGCAACGCGACGTTCGAGACTTCTCGCGGGCGCAGCATCGGGTCAACGCTTCTCGATACGCTCGTTCAACGGTCGGAGCGGGTAGACATCTGGACGCTGCAGGCGTCGATCTTTCCCGAGAACGACGCGAGCGTGCAGATCCACATCCGCAGCGGATTTCGCATCGTGGGACGGCGTGAGCGCATTGCGCGGCAGAACGGAATCTGGCGCGATACCCTGCT
>DASVHS010000456.1:0-3200 GCA_036382495.1 Thermoanaerobaculia bacterium
CTCGCTGCCGGTCGAGGAGTGGGACATCCAGCCGCTCGACCAGGTCGTGGGTGCTTATGTCGCGGCGGCAGTCAAGGCCGCGGGCGGCAATATCCGAAAAGCCGCGCGACAGCTCAAGATCAGCCCATCCACTCTATATGCTCGCCTGAAGGATGCCGGCGCGGATGGGCCGGCGAGCTGAAAATCGCGTCCACTTTCTGAACACTCTCGGCTTCCCGAACGCATCCGCAAAGCCTGGGATTGGCAGAACCGTCGTCGCTGTAATGACTTAAGTCCGCTGGAGCGACGGCAGGCTTCTTCCAATAGTGGTCGACGATCATGTTCCGCCCTGACCAGCAATCCGAATCGTCTGTCTCTCCGCTCACGGAGCGCGAGGGACGGTACCGTGACGTCGTCGCGCGAATGCCGGCCGCTGTCTGGACCGCGGACATCCGCGGCGAGATCCTCTTCGCGAACGAACAGATCGAACAGATGACCGGCTTCACGCCGGAGGAGTTCGTCTCCGGCGGCGCGACGTTGTGGGCGCGTCACGTTCATCCCGCGGATATCGGATCGCTTTTCGACAAGTGGAACGAGCTGTTTTTGCGGCGCGAGGGATCGCTCGATTCCGAGTACCGCTTCCTGCGCAAGGACGATCAGTGGGTCTGGTTGCAGCAGCGCATCTCGCTCGTCATCGAACCGGAACGACAGCCGTACATCGTCGGAATCTGCGTCGACGTCACCGCACGCCGGAACGCCGAGGATGCGCTGCGCAGTTCAGAGCTGCGATATCGGATGCTCGTGGAGCAGGTCCGCGACGTCATTTTCGCGATCGATCTCGAGGGACGATTTCAGTCACTGAATCCAGCGTTCGAGACCATGACCGGCTGGACGTGCGCGGAATGGATCGGGCGTACGTTCGTCGAGCTGATGGATCCGTCGTCGGTGCCGCAGGCTGTGGATCGTTTCCGTGAAGTTCTTTCCGGAGAAGGCTCCGCATACAAGGAATACTCGCTGCGCACGAAGTGGGGGCACTCGATCACGATCGAAGCGTCGTCGGAAGGCGTTCTCGTCGATGGGCGCATGGTCGGGAGCGTCGGCATCGCGCGCGATATCACGAAACGCAAGCATGCTGATGCCGTGGCTGCAAGAGAATCGCGCCTGGCCAGTGTCGGACAACTGGCGACGTCGGTCGCGCACGAATTCAACAACGTGCTGATGAGCATCATGCCGTTCGCCGAGCTCCTGCAGCGCCGCTTTCCGCAAGACGATCGCGTGACGTCGGCGACGCGCCACATCATCGATGCAGTGCGGCGCGGTCGCGAGATCTCGCAGCAGGTCCTGCGTTTCTCGCGCCCCGTGAAGCCGGCGCTGAAGTCAATTCCGGTCGCGGGATGGTTGCAGGAATTCGGCGGCCGCGCCGAAGCGATGCTCGGACCGCAGTACCGGGTGGTGCGACGTCTGGACGCAGAAGACGGTGGCCTTGCGATTTCTGCCGATCCCTTGTTGCTCGATCAGGTCGTCACGAATCTGATCGCCAATTCGCGTGACGCGATGCCGCGCGGCGGCACGATCACGATCAGCGCCAGACGTTCGCGCGAGACGGGCATGATCGACATCGTCGTGGAAGACGCCGGTGCGGGCATCGCCGACTCCGTGCTCGATCACATCTTCGAACCACTGTTCACGACGAAACACGGCGGCAGCGGCCTCGGCCTGACAGTCGCGCATCAGGCGATGAAGCAGCAGGAAGGAACGATCTCGGTCGAGAGCGCCATCGGATCGGGCAGCACGTTCACGGTGTCGTTCCGCGAAAGCGCTCCGGCCAGTCCGGCCGCCGCGCCAGTCATGAAGACCCGCGGGCGGATGTTGATCGTCGAAGATGACGAGGCGGTGGGCGAGGGTCTGCGCGCTCTGCTCGACGACGCAGGATTCGATGTGCGTCTCGTGACGCGCGGCCTCGATGCCGCGCCGGCCGTTCACGAGTTCAAGCCCGACTTCGTGCTGCTCGACATCAATCTGCCGGACGTCAACGGCATCGAAGTCTACGATCGCATCCGGAATGACTGGGCCGACCTGCCGGTGATCTTCTCGACCGGTCACGCCGACGCGATCGCGCTCGAGCAACTGCGCCACCGCGACGTGCCGTCGATCATGAAGCCGTACGACGTGAATGAGCTCCTTGCCGTGATCGGTAACCTGCCTCCGAACTAGCGCTGCACCCGGAGCCGGGCGCAGCAGGAGGGAACGGGGATCCCTGGTGGCCCCGGCGTGACTCGAACACGCGACCTTGAGTTTAGGAAACTCCTGCTCTATCCACCTGAGCTACGGGGCCTTGCGGGCTTGGTTCGAGAGTAACAACTTGGCCTCCCATTCGCAATTGACGATTGTGTCGTTGGTTGCCAATTCGAACGGGAGGGTGTTCCTTGAAATCGACTTCGTTGCTGGCCCGAGTGATCCTCGCGGCAAGCGTGGTGTTCGCAGCCCCGCAGCTCTTTGCATTCGAAAGCCCGTGCCACTGGTGGCAGTTCAGCCAGTGCAAGCAGACCGATCAGATCGAAGGCCTTCCTGATGACGCGCCGCACACCGGCACGCTCGTCACGGTCGACGTCGCCAGGAATCGCATCTATCTTTTTCAGGACGGACAGCTCGTCGACAAGAGTCCCGTAGCCACCGGCTCGGAAAAAGTGCTGAAGAGGGCCGGCAAGACATTCCTCTTCCACACGCCGCGCGGCCGCATGAAGGTCCTGCGCAAGATTCAGGATCCGATCTGGACGAAACCCGACTGGGCATTCCTCGAAGACGGGCAACCCGTCCCGCCGCTCGACTCACCAAAGCGCCAGGTCAAAGGTCACCTCGGTAAATACGCGCTCGACCTCGGCGACGGGATCATGATTCACGGAACCGATGACGTCGGCTCATTCGGACGCGCTGCGTCGCATGGTTGCATCCGCGTGCCGGGCGACATGCTCGAGACCGTGTACAACGCCGCGAAGGTCGGAACGCTTGTCTACATCTACGAAAGCGAAAGGATTCAGAGCGCGACGAACAATACGAAGAGAGGGGAGCGCCACTCGGATCTCGATTTTTAACAGCCACCGCCCAGATCCCTCGTGCTCGGAGCCTGCCCTGAGCGACGCCGAGCGGAGCGAGGGGGAGTCGAAGGGGCGCTCAGGATAACCTGGGGTGTCACTTCGCCTTGTTTTTCGCGCGTTCCTGAT
>DASVHS010000457.1:0-2827 GCA_036382495.1 Thermoanaerobaculia bacterium
GATCTGCGCGACTTCCTTGTCGTTGCGGATGAACTCGGCCAGCGCCGGCGAGTCTTTCACCGCAGTCGGCAGCGTGACTTCCGGTCCGGTCGGAATCGTCTTCGCGACTTTGTCGACGAGTCCGTACGGCAGGCCGAGGACACGTCCGACGTCGCGTACGACCGACTTCGCGGCCATCGTCCCGAACGTGATGATCTGCGCGACGTTTTCCTTGCCGTACTTGTTGCGGACGTACTCGATCACGCGCCCGCGGTTGTTCATGCAGAAGTCGACGTCGATGTCGGGCATCGAGATGCGCTCGGGATTCAGGAACCGCTCGAACAGCAGGTCGTACGCGAGCGGATCGATGTCGGTGATGCCCATCGAATACGCGACGAGTGAACCGGCCGCCGATCCTCGGCCCGGACCGACCGGGATGCCGTTGTCCTTCGCATATTTGATGAAGTCCCACACGACGAGGAAGTAGCCGGGAAACCCCATCGACTTGATGATCTCGATCTCTTTCTCGAGACGGTCGTGGTACTCCTGCGGCTCATGCTTGCGGCGAGCGGGCTTCGACAACCGCCGCTGCAATCCGTCGCGCACGACTTTTTCAAAGTAGGCCGACGCGTCCATGCCGTTCGGCACAGGGAACTTCGGCAGGTGCAAGCCGGTACTGTCGAGCGACGTCTTCACGCGCTCGGCGATTCGAACGGTATTTGCGATCGCTTCCGGATAGGCGCGGAAGATGCGCTCCATCTCGTCGGGACTCTTGACGTAGAAGTCGTCGGAGTAGAACTTCATCCGCCGCTCGTCATTGAGCGTCTTGCCGGTGCCGATGCACAGCAGGACTTCGTGCGCGAACGCGTCGTCCTTGTTCAGGTAGTGCGAGTCGTTCGTCGCGACGAGCTGCAGGCCGGTCTCCTCGCCGAGACGCGCCATCATCGGAATGATCTTCTGCTGGTCGGGGATCCCGTGATCCTGGATCTCGAGGAAGAAATTCTCGGGACCGAGGATGTCGCGATACTGCATCGCCGCGGCTTTGGCTTTCGCGTAGTTTCCGCCGGCGAGACTCTGCGAGACCTCGCCTTTCAGACACGACGACAGGACGATGAGCCCTTCGCGATGCGCACGCAGCAATTCCTTGTCGATGCGCGGCTTGTAATAGAACCCTTCGGTGTAACCCGCGCTGACAAGTTTGACGAGGTTGCGATAACCGGCGTCGTTCGCAGCGAGGACGATGAGGTGGTTGTTCGATCCGGCGTCGGCCTGCTGGTCCTCGACCCCGGCCTTGTCGGTGCGTGAACCGTAGGCCACGTACATCTCGCAGCCGATGATCGGTTTCACGCCCTCCTTCTTCATGGCGTTGTAGAACTCGACCGCGCCGAACATGTTGCCGTGGTCGGTGATCGCGCACGCCGGCATCCCGAGCTGGGCAACTTTTTTCGACAGTTGCTCCGGGCGGCTCGCGCCGTCGAGGAGTGAGTATTCGGTGTGGAGGTGCAGGTGAACGAAGGACGACATTCGGGTCTCCCGGAGTTTAGTCTCCGGCGGCCGCGATTTGGCACACGCTTTTGTGCAGGTTGGGGTCAGAGCTTTAGTTGCCAGTTTCTCTACGAATCGTAGAGAAACTGGCAACTGAAGCTCTGACCCCTAGCGATTGATCCGCTAGCGACCGATCGTCAGCGTTCCCGCGTCGACGTTGGTCTTGTCGTCTCCTACCGTGACCGGCTGCTTCGCGCTCGACGCACCATCACTCGTCGCCGTCACGACATACGTGACGTGAGGAGCGACGTTCGAGAGAACGAACAGGCCGTTCTCGTTCGTCGCGATGTCGAGTTTGCCGAGCCAGCGTTCGGACGAATGGTCCTGCTGCACGAGGACGACTTGCGCACCGGGCAGCGGCTTGCCGTCCTTCACAACGTGGCCGGTGAGCGTCGCGCCTTCGCTGAGTTGAATCGCGTGCGACGGCTGGCCGGGGATCAACCGCCATTCGATGTGCGGCGCGAACGACCGCGCGGTGACGAGGACATCGAGTTTCGCTTGAGGATCGTTCACAGCGAGCACGAATTCGCCTTTCGCGTTTGTGATGGAGAGTTTGTCGACGCCGGCGATCTCACCGAATGCCGTCGAACCGCGAAAATTACCGTTCGGCATCTTCTCCACCGTCCGGTAGGCATGCGGCGTCACACTCGCGCCAACAACCGTCTTGCCGTCCGGATCGAGAACGACGCCCGAGATCAGGAGCCTGGGGGCGGTCGCCTCGCGCGAAGCGAGCGTGATCGAAGCCGGCCCTTTCGCCGGATCCACCCGGCGTACAAAGGCGGGCGCATAACCCTCGGCGATCGCCAGGACATCGAATACGAGCGTCGGATCGACGCCCGTCAGGTTGTACGCGCCGCTCGCATCGACGGCCTGATGCTTCCCGCAATCGCGATAGCAGTACGGACACGTCGAGCTGATCCCGACTCTCGGAAACGCGGTGTAGACGAACACCTGGGCGTTGGCGATCGGCTTCGCATGAGAGTCGACGACGACTCCGGCCAGATCGGTCGCGGCCTGAGCAGCGGAGAGCGTGACAAAGAGGGAGAGCGCAATCGCGATTCGATGCATATGCATTTGAAACGAGTGACGACGACGGGAGGTTTCGCGGCTACGAGTCGAACGCGACGCCGCCGATCGGCCGCTGCGGCGACGCGCCGCTCGAATCGAAGCGGCCGTCCATCAGCTCGCGCAGGTTCGTCATCTCGAGGAACAGGTGCCGGTGACGGATGCAATGCACCGAGATCGAGAAGAACAACACCGAAACGACCGCGAAATACACGAGCGACGCCGGCGTGCTCGACGG
>DASVHS010000458.1:0-13132 GCA_036382495.1 Thermoanaerobaculia bacterium
CTTTCCGGAGAACAAGGTCGAGTATTTCGTTTCGTATTACGACTACTACCAGCCCGAGGCGTACGTACCGCAGAACGATTTGTATATCGAGAAGGAGATGACGAAGAACGACGAGATCGACAGGCTGCGCCTGTCAGCGACGAAATCGCTGTTCGAGCGCAAGGACGTCATCATCGTCGCGTCGGTCTCCTGCATCTACGGCATCGGCGAGCCCGAGCTCTACTTCGGCATGCTGTTGTTCTTCGAGCGCGGCGCCGAAAGGCCGATGACCGAATACCTCCGCAAGCTGACGGAGATGCAGTACGAGCGCACGCCGTACGATCTCGCGCGCGGCAACTTCCGCGTCCGCGGCGATGTCCTCGAACTCTGGCCGGCGTACGAGGACGACGCCGTCCGCATCGAGTTTTTCGGCGACGAGATCGACAAGATGACGCGCATCGATCCGGTCACGGGTCGCACGTCGGACCGCGAATACGATCGGCTGGCCGTCTATCCGAGAACGCACTACGTCACGCCGCGCGAGCGTTTGTTGTTGGCGATGGAGAACATCCGCGAAGAGCTCGACGAACGCGTCGCGTTTCTGCGCGCGAACGACCGCCTGCTCGAAGCGCAGCGTCTGTCGCAGCGCACGCTGTTCGATCTGGAGATGATCGCGGAGCTCGGCTTCTGCAATGGAATCGAGAATTACTCGCGGCATCTGAGCGGGCGTCTACCCGGCCAGCCGCCGCCCACGCTCATCGACTATTTCCCGAAAGACTTCCTGATGGTCATCGACGAGTCGCATCAGACGGTTCCGCAGGTGCGGGGCATGTGGGGCGGCGATCGCTCGCGAAAGGAGACGCTCGTCGAGTACGGATTCCGCCTTCCCAGCGCGATCGACAACCGGCCGTTGAGCTTCACGGAGTTCGAAGGAAAGATGCACCAGATCATCTATGTGTCGGCGACGCCCGGCCCGTACGAGCTCGAAAAAACCGGCGGGCTGTTCGCCGAACAGGTCATCCGTCCGACAGGACTGCTCGATCCGGTGATCTCGATCAGGCCCGTCGGCGGTCAGGTCGACGATCTCATCGGCCTGATCCGGGAGCGCATCGCGAAGAACGAACGCGTGATGGTCACGACGCTGACGAAGCGCATGGCCGAAGATTTGACGCGATACCTGATGGAGCTGGGGATCAAGGTCAACTACCTCCACTCGGACGTCGAGACGCTCGAGCGCATCGCGATCCTGCGCGACTTCCGCACCGGCCTGTACGACGTGCTCATCGGCATCAACCTGCTGCGGGAAGGTCTCGATATCCCGGAGGTCTCCGCCGTCGCCGTGCTCGATGCGGACAAGGAAGGGTTCCTGCGATCGGGAACGTCTCTGATTCAGACGATCGGGCGCGCCGCGCGCAATGTGAACGGCATCGCCGTCCTGTACGCCGACAAAATGACCGACTCGCTGAAGTTCGCGATCGGTGAGACGAACCGGCGCCGCCTGATCCAGCAGAAGTACAACGAGGAACACGGCATCGAGCCGGCGACGGTCATCCGGTCGATGGAATCCGACCTCGTGAAGATGTCGAACCTCGACTACTTCGAGATTCCAGGCGGGCCATCATCGCGCGCGAAGCTCGACATGCTCGCCGACGAAGACATCGACAAAGCGATCAGCCGTCTGACGAAGGAGATGAAGGACGCGGCGAAGAACCTCGACTTCGAAAAGGCGGCCGAGATCCGCGACAAGCTGCGCGAGCTGAAGGAACTGCGGATCTTCGTCTGAGCCGCGGCCAGGTTTTCGATCGTGCACGAACTGACGGAACGCGCATACCGCCTCACGCTCGCGATCCTGATCCTCGTTGCCGTCGCGCGCATCGCATCGACGTATCGAGTCTTCTCCGACACGGCCGACGAGGGGATGCATCTCAGCGCCGGGCTGCAGGTCCTGAGCGACCATCGATTCGGAATCCATCTTCACAATCCGCCGATGCCGCGCGTCGTGATCGCGTTCGCGCCGTGGCTGGCCGGAGCACGATGGGATCCCGCTCACGCATCGATGGAGCAGATCAACACCATGTTTTTCGCTCTCGGCGACTACAAGCGGATGCTCGTTCTCGCCCGCATGGGCACGATCGTGTTCTTCGTCATCGCTGTCGTGTTCACGACGTTTCTGGCACGGCGTCAGATCGGCGCGAGCGGCGCCTTGCTGACCGCGTTTTTCTTCACCACGCAGCCCACGATCCTCGGCCACGCCGGATTGGCGACTGTCGACGTCGCCGGGACCGCAGGCTTCGCCGTCGCGCTCGTTGCGTTCTCCCTCTGGCTCGCGCAGCCGACGTGGCGGAACGTGCTGATCCTCGGTCTCGCGTACGGCTTCGCGATCAACTGCAAGTTTCTGTGTATCGCGTATGTGCCGATCGCCTGCGGCGCGGTCTACGCCGTCGCGCTGATTTCCGACGACGCGACGCGCCGCATGTGGCGCCGCTCTTTCGCACTCCTCACAGTTCCGTTCGTCGGATTCATCCTCGTGTGGGCGGGGTATGGATTCTCGATCGGGCGGTACGGGACGTTACTCATGCCCGCTCCATTGTTCTGGCGCGGGCTGTTCGACATGATGGCCGTGAACCGTGCCGGCTTCGCGAGTTACGCGTTCGGACACGTGAGCACGAGCGGGTGGTGGTGGTATTTCCCGGCGGCGCTCGGCCTGAAGTCTCCGATCGCGTTCCTGCTTCTCGTGCTCGCCGGCGCGCTGTTCGCTCGCCGTTCCGTGCTCCCGTCGATCGCGGCCGCTGCGGCGATCCTCGCGCTGGCGATGGACACGCACGTCGACATCGGAGTGCGTTACATCCTTCCGATCTTCGTTCCGTTGTCGATCGCCGCGACCGGCGGCGCGCTGGCGATGCTGCGCGACGGCAGGCGTGTCGTTCGCGCGGCAGCGGTTGTCCTCATCGCCTGGTACGCCGTCTCGACCACGATCGCTCATCCTGACTATCTCGCGTACTTCAATGAAATCGGAGGACGCGATCCATCTCGTTATCTGGTCGACAGTAATCTTGATTGGGGACAGGATCTCCTGCGTCTGCGAGCCGCTCTGCGCAAAAGGCATGTCGAACGTGTCGGCGTCGCGCTGATGGGCACCGCGAACTGCAGCCGGCTTGGTTATCCTCCGAATGACGCGCTCAGCCCATGGAGTCCATCGAAAGGCTGGGTGGCCGTGAGCGATCACATCTATCGGATGGAGGGAGCGTCAGGCGGCTTCCGCTGGCTCGATCCGTACAAGTACGTGCGCGTCGGCAAGTCGATCCGGCTGATTTACATCCCGTAGGGCGTCGTATCCTACGCAGCGCATGACGCTATCGCCGGTCGCGCCGTAAACGTAGCGATGATCTTTCTGCTGTATGCGGCAACAGCACTGACCCTCCTCTGGATCTCGCATCGCGTCATTCAGCCGCTTTCGCGCACGGCCGCCGCGCTGTTGCTGCTCCTGCCGTTCTGCTTCACCGGCTATGCGTTGCTCACGGATCAGGTCTACGGTCCGATCGACTTCGCCTACGCGACGGAACCGCTGCTGCCAATGCGAGCGCAATACGGCGTCGGGCCGCCGCACAACTCGATTCTTTCGGACGTCGCATGCCAGATGATTCCGTGGCGCAAGGCCGTGCAGTGGTCCCTCAGCCACCGACAATGGCCGCTGTTCAATCCATTCATTTTGAGCGGCGACAACCTCGCTGCGGCCGCGCAACCCGCCGCTTACAGTCCGTTCACGCTCATCGCGTGTCTGCTGCCGGTTGCGAAGAGCCTGACGTACTCCGCGGCCATCGCATTTTTCATCGCCGGACTATGCGCATTTCTTTTTGCGCGTGAGCTGGGATGCCGCGAATCCGTCGCCGTGATCGCGGCCGGCGGCTGGATGTATTCGACCGCGCTCTCATTCTTCATCCTCTGGCCGATCGGCTTCACGTGGACGTTCCTTCCGATCGTGTTGCTCTCGGTTCGCCGCGTCGTGCGCACTCCATCTGTGCAATCCGCGGCGTTGCTGACCGTTTCGTTCACGCTGATGCTGCTCGCCGGCCATCCCGAAACCGACCTGCACATCGTCTTCCTCGGATGTCTTTATGCACTCTTCGAGCTGGTGCAGGCCCGCGCGAACGTGTGGCGCGTGTGCGTGGCCGGCGTGTCCGCGGGCATCGTGGCGTTACTGCTCTGTGCCGTTTACGTCGCGCCGATCCTCGAGGCGGCGCCGCAGACGGAGGAGCATCAGTCGAGGAGGTTTTTCTTCGCGACGCAGCCGAAAGGTGTTCCTTCCCGCGAAGTGCTTGCGCGGCTGGCGACGGACGTTCTGCCGCTTCTCGAATTCCGGCGGTGGCACGTCGAAGGGCTGGATCGCTCTCCGCTCGACACCTGCTCGGCCGGCAGCATCGTGCTGGCCTTCGCGCTCTACGCAATCTGGCGCGTGCGATCGCCGCTGACATGGTTCTTCGCTGCCCTGGCCGTGTTCGGCGCCCTCGAGCACGCGGAGTGGGGGCCCGCCGCGAATGCTCTGCAGAAGCTGCCGTTGTTCGACATCACGCTCAACTCGCGATTCTCGTTCAGCGCGGCGTTCTTTCTCACGATCCTCGCTGCGCTCGGAATCGAATTCATGCTCACCGCGCACGACGAGCTTCGCGCCGCGGCCACCGCCGCGTTGCTTCTCATTGTCATCGGTCTGGCGACGGTCGTGATCCTGCGCATCGGTCTGGTCGGCGAGAATCCGGAGAAATTCGGACAGCACAAAGATCTCGCGGAGATCGCAGGACTCACTGCGATCGTTACGCTCCTCCTGTTCCGCGTCCGTCCCCACTGGTCGGCCGCCGCGCTCCTCGGCATCGTTCTCCTGCAGCGGACGCTCAGCGAAGGCGACGTCTACAAGACCCTTCCCGCGCGCATCGCGTATCCACCGGTGCCCATCTTCGAGAAACTCGGGACCATCCGCGAACCGTTCCGCGTCACCGGCTTCAATCTGACGTTCCTTCCGAACATGTCAACGCTTTACGGACTGGAAGACGTGCGCGGATATGAAGCGATGACGTTCAATCGATACATCGAGACATACCCGCTCTGGTGCACCCGAGAGCCTGTCTGGTTCAACCGGGTCCTGGACTTAGAGCGGCCGTTCCTCTCGTTCCTCAACGTTCGGTTCGCGATCGTCTGGGACACGTTCAAAGTTCCGGACGGCTGGCGTGTGTTCGCCACGCAGCCCGGCGCGTCGCTCCTCGAGAACACGCGCGTGATCGAGCGGGCATTCGTGCCGCGGCGCGTCACGATCGGAATGCCACCAGCGGATGCGATGACGGAGATGAGTCACACCACCGATTTCCGCGAACGTGCGTGGATCGAAGACTCCGCCAGGCCGTATGAACGAGAAAACGGGCCCGGACACGTCGTCATCGATCCGCGGCGTCTCGGATATGAACTGACCGTCGACATGGAAAAGGACGGCTGGGTCGTCATTTCGCAGACGGCGTGGTCGGGCTGGCGCGCGTACATCGACGGCCGCCGCGTCGGGACGCAGATCGCGAATCTCGCGTTCCTGTCGGTGTACGTGCCGAAGGGACATCACCGCGTGAAGCTCGTCGATATGCCGCGAAGTTTTGTCGTGGGTCGCGCCACTTCGGCGTTGAGTCTGGCCGGGATCGGCGTCTTCGCGATCGTGCGCGTCGCGCGCAGGCGTCGTCAGCGAGCCCGGTGAATTTTCCAGAGGTCGCGCAACGCGCGCACGAAGTCGTGCGCTTTCACTTTGGAGCCGTGGACGTCGCGCCACTCGCGCAGCGGCAGCTCGTACATCGCCGGCACCGCTGCGTCGCGGCCGCGAAGTTTCACGAAGCGGGCGATGATCTCGGCGTCGAAGATCCAGGTCGACACGAATCGCGTCGAGAAGATGTCGCGCAACGTGTCGTTCACGCGGAACATCTTCGCGCCGCATTGGGTGTCGTACATCTGCACGCCCAGGGACTGCGAGATCAGCGTTGAACCGAATCGGCCGATGTAGTGGCGCGCCGGTTTCCGCCGGATGTTGCGGCCGAGGAGGCGGACGCGCGACGCGAAGACCATCTGGATTTCGGGACGGCGGTTGAAGATGTCCAGAAACAGCGGCAGCTCGTCGAGCGGGGTGGCCAGGTCCGCGTCCCAGAATGCGGCCAGGTCCGGCGAGCTCTCCATCGCCGTCAGCATCCCGCGCCGCACCGCCTCCGCCTTGCCCGAGTTTTTCTCGAGCGTCAGGACCGCGAAGCGTGACGGGTCCTCACTCTTCAGCCCGTCGAGGATCCGCGCGGTGCCGTCGTTGCTTCCGTCGTTGACGAAGAGGTAGTCCAGCGTGACGCCGCTGATCGCGAATTTCCGGAACGAATCCGCGGGCAACCGCTTCTCTTCGTTGTAGCAGGGGACGACGACTGTCAGGCGCACGGGCGTGCATTGTCGCGGCAGCGCATCGAATCCGCAACTTGTAGAATGAGCACGCCACTGACTGGTCAATATGTTGACCAGTCATCGCGATGACTTCCATGAAGACCTATCACGTTGCCACGAACGTCCACGGACGGTTTCTCCACGAGTCGCGCGATCCCGCGCGTCTGCTCGTCGGATTTCACGGCTACGCCGAGACCGCCGAGATGCATATGGCCGAGTTGCAGCAGATCCCGGGAGCCGGGGAGTGGTCGCTCGCTGCGGTCCAGGCGCTGCATCCTTTCTATATTCGCGGGGAGTCGCAGGTCGTCGCGAACTGGATGACGAGGCAGGACCGCGAGCTCGCGATCGCCGACAACCTCGACTACGTCCGCCGCGCCGTCGCCGCCCTCCCGCGTCCGGAAACACTGATATTCCTCGGCTTCTCGCAGGGAGCGCAGATGGCGTACCGCGCCGCCGCTGACTTCGCCTGGCGCTGCCATGGACTCATCATCCTCGGCGGCGACGTCCCGCCCGATGTTGCACAGGAACATGTGCAACTGCCTCCGACGCTCGTCGCCCGCGGAAAGCGCGACGAGTGGTTCACGGACGAAAAGCTCACGAAAGACTTGAGGTTTTTGAAGGGGGCGACGAGAGTTGAGAGCCTGACGCTCGACGCCGGGCACGAGTGGACCGCGGAGTTTCGCGAAGCAGCGGGTCAGTTCCTGGCAACCATGTCATCCCGAGCGTAGCGAGGGACCCGGGCGTGAGGATGGGCCCGCACTCACGCCCGGGTCCCTCGCTACGCTCGGGATGACATCGTGCGCTGAGTGCTGTTCTAACGACTCCATGTCGTCCGACCGCATCGAGCGCCTCAAAGCGCGCATCAAAGAATTGCCCGACCGGCCCGGCGTGTATCTGCACAAGAACGTGGGCGGTGAGGTGATCTACGTCGGGAAGGCGCGCAACCTCAGGAACCGCGTCAACTCGTACCTCGTCGGCAAGGGCACGCGCGATCCGAAGACGTTCTCGCTGGTCAGCGAGATCGACTCGATCGACTTCGTCACGACGAACAACGAGCTCGAGGCGATCCTCCTCGAGAACAATCTCATCAAAGCGCATCAGCCTCGCTACAACATCCTCCTCCGCGACGACAAAACGTACCCGTACCTCAAAGTCACTTTGTCCGAGGATTTTCCGAGGGTCGTGTTCACGCGGAGGCTCGATCGGAAGAAGGGCGATCTCTTTTACGGCCCGTTCTTCGCCGGCACCGCACGGCGTCTGCTGAAACTCGTCGCGGATCAATTCAAACTGCGCAGCTGCGACCTCGACATCGTCGACGGCAAGAGCGCACTCACACGGCCCTGCCTCTACTACGACATGCACCAATGCCTCGGTCCCTGCGTCGTCGGACTGACGACGCGCGACGAATATCGCGAGATGGTCGACGACGTCGTGCTGTTTCTCGGCGGCAAGTCGAAGGAGCTGCACGAACGATTGCGCCAGCGCATGTACTCGGCCGCGGAGACCGAGAACTACGAGGTGGCGACGTATTACCGCGATCTCATCCGCACCGTCGAGCGCGTGCAGTCCGAGCAGCAGGTCGCGTCCGCTGAAGACGAGGACGCGGACGTGTGGGGACTCTACGAAGACGGGAACGACATCGCGATCCAGCTGTTCGTTCTGCGCGACGGCAACCTCGTCGATCGACGGGAACTGTTCTGGGAAAAAGTCGACGACTACCAGCCCGGCTACTTTCTCGGCGAAGTCCTGCAGCGTTACTACCAGGACAATCTGTTCATCCCGCGCGAGATCCTCATCCCGTTCGACGTCGACGACGAACCGCTTCTGAGCGAGTGGCTCACGCAGCAGGCGGGACGCAAAGTCGGATTGCGCGTTCCGCAGCGAGGCAAGGGCGTCGACCGGCTCGAGCTCGCGAATCGCAACGCGCGGCTCTCGCACGAGTCGCGTTTCCGGAAATCGCAGCAGGACCGGCTGCAAATCGCCGCCTCGCGTCTCGGCGAGATCCTCGGACACGGCTCGAACATCGAGCGCATCGAGTCGTTCGACATCTCGAACATCCAGGGCAGCGATTCCGTCGCGGGCATGGTCGTGCTGGACCGCGGGAAGTTCGACAAGAAGCAGTACCGCGTCTTCAACATCAAAACCGTGGTCGGCGCGGACGACTTTCGATCGATGGCCGAGGCGGTCGATCGGAGGTATCGGCGACTGCTGGCGGAGGAGAAGTCGCTGCCGGACATGATTCTGATCGACGGCGGGCGGGGGCAGCTCAACGCCGCGCTGACGGCGTTGAATCGTCTCGGCATCGAGGGCATCACGATCGCCGGACTCGCCAAACGCGAGGAAGAAATCTACGTTCCCGATCGCGACGAGCCGATCCGGCTCGAGCGGCGCGATCCGGCGCTGCAGATTCTGCAGATGGTGCGCGACGAGACGCACCGGTTCGCGGTCTCATCGCATCGGCGCAGACGATCGAAGCGCGTTCTGCACAGCGAGCTCGATGATCTGCCGGGCATCGGCGACAAGCGGCGGCGGGTTCTGATCGAGCGGTTCGGCAGCGTGTCGGGCGTGAAGCAGGCGTCGGCGCAGGATCTGATCAACGTGCTCGGAAAAAAAGTGGGACAGATCTTGTACGACGAGCTGCACGCGAGCATGCGATAATTTGCAGCGGATGGGTGGGGGCGTAATGTTAGAAGGCGAAATCCGCGACATCGATCTCGTCGCGCGTCTTGTCGAGTTATGGCGCGAGCAGTTCACGGGCGCCATCCGTTTCGAAAACGACGGGATCATCAAGATCATCTACTTCAAGGGCGGCGACGTGCTGTCGGCCAGCACGAATGATCGCGGCGACAGCGTCGACGAGATCCTGATGCGCGCCAACAAAGCGACGCGCGAGCACGTCAAGCAGGCCCTCGCCAAGCGCAAGGAAAACGAAACCCTCGGCGACACGCTGCTGAACCTCGGCTTCATCACGAGGAAGGAGCTGACGTGGGCGCGGCGCGTCCAGGTCGTCGGCGTCATCCGCTCCATCGGTGAGTGGACGGCCGGCTCGTTCACGATCGTCGCCGACTATCTGCCGAAACGCGACGAGGGCACGATCTTCTCGCTGCCGCAGGTCATCGTCGAGATGGTCGTCACGGACGAGGACCGCCAGAAGTTCGAGCGGATTCTCGAGAGTGGATCGGCAGTCTTCAGCAAGGACCCGGGATTTCCGGAAGCGTTCGCGAAGCTCGGCCTGAATGAACAGGCCGATGCGATCGTGTCGGAAGTCGACGGCGCGCGGACGGCGACCGAAGTCGCGGCCGCGTCGGGACAGGAGACGTTCAACGCGTACAAACTTCTGCACGCACTGTCGCTGCTCGGTTTGTTGAGCCGGATCCGCGCCGCCGTCCCGTCGAGCGAAGCGCTCGACTTCGAGAACGCCGGCGTCGCGGACGCTGCGGATGCCTGGACGGGTGAGATGCCGAAGTTCGATCTCGCCGACGAGCCGGGAGCGGAGACCGCTACGCTTCGAAATCCGGCGCCGCCGGTATTGCCGCCGCTTGCGCCCGAGCCGGCGGCGAAAGAAGAGCCTCAGTGGGGATTCGATGAGGCGCAGCTCGAGGCGGCGCGGAAAGCGACGTTGCCGGCCTCTTCGCCGGTGATGGCTCAAGCTTCGACTCCGGCGCCGAAACCCTCACCGCGGCCGCGCGAACTGTCCGGCACATCGACGACGCGCCGCGTTCCGACGCGCACGGTTGTGACGCCGGTTCCGCAGAAGAAGCGGAGTCACTTCGCGTTTCTCGTCACCCTCATGACGTTGTTCATCATCGCCGGCATCGCGTACTTTGGCTTCATGTGGTGGAACGCGCGCAATGTGTCGGCGGCGCCGATCGTCGCGACCAGGAGGCCGATGCACAAGCCCACGGTCGCTACCGGAAAGCCGCCTCTCAGTGTGACGCCGGCGCCTGTGACGGCAACCGGGCCCGTCCCGACGCCGATCGTCGCGGCAACCACAACTCACGCGACGACAAGCCGCGCGACAGCGACTCAACCAACGCCGGCACACGCGACGACGACTCAGGCCGCGGTGATCCCGCGCCCGCAGTCGAAACCGGTGACGCTCGTTCCGGCTCCGCCAGCGACCGATGGCGAACGCTACGCGGCGATGGCTCGCGAATTCGCGGCCGCGCCGTCGGGGAAGTTCACGGTGCAGTTCGAGATCGTGTGCGACCCGTCGAACATCACGAAAGCGCTTCACACCGGCGGCACAAATGTATGGTTCCTTCCCATCTCGCTGAAGGGGCGATCCTGCTACCGCGTGTTCTGGGGTCACTACGGAACGCGCGACGCGGCTGAGCGCGGCATCCGCGAAATCCCCTCGACGTTGCGCGAGGCGAAACCTGCTGTAGTCTCCGTTCCGCAGTCGTGACCAACCTCTTCACCGCTGTCGGACTCGGCCTCGGCGCCGGCATCAACTCGTACGCGACGCTTCTCGTGTTCGGATTGCTCGCACGATGGAAGCCGCACATGTTCCCGAGCGAGATGGCCGGATTCTTTTCGTCGACGCCGGTGCTGATCGTCGTCGCCGTGCTGTACGTGATCGAGTTTCTTGCCGACAAAGTTCCCGCGGTCGATCACGTCTGGGACGTGATTCACACGTTTGTGCGACCAGCGGCCGGCGCGCTCGTCGGATGGGCGGCGACGTCCCAGGATGTGCCGAAGGGAGTCGTCGTCATCGCCAGCATTCTCGCCGGCGGCGCCGCATTGACGACACACACCGCGAAGGCGACGTTGCGCGCCGCCAGCACCGCAACGACAGCGGGCATCGCCAATCCCATCCTGTCGCTGATCGAAGACGTCTTCGCATTCGTGAATGCGATCGTCGCGGTCTTCCTTCCGTGGGTCGTCCTTGTCGTCGTGGTCATGGTGACGATCTTCTTCATCGGCCTCGCCGGTCGCTACAGAAAGCGCGACGCATTTTGATGTCGGCACGCCGACATTCTTTCTAAGCGCTATAAACAACAACAATTTAGCTGACTGAATATTGAGGTCGATGGGTCGATGGGAGACTGGGTCGCTGGGGAAAAGCAAAAACGCGGAACGACCCTGCAACCCAGCGACCCAGCGACCCACCGACCCACCGACCCACCGACCCAGCGCCGGGATTTTCCCGCACGAGCATCTGTTGTGAGCCACGTGTGGAGCGGATCGGAAGATCGCCATCGCAAGGTGGAGGAAAGTCCGAACTCCGACGGGCAGCAGGCTGGATAACGTCCAGGCGTGGCGACGCGACGGAAAGTGCAACAGAAAACAAACCGCCGACCGGTCCCGAGCGCAAGCGAGAGATCGAGGTAAGGGTGAAACGGTGCGGTAAGAGCGCACCGCGTCCCGCGTGAGCGGCGACGGCATGGCAAACCCCCTGCGGAGCAAGACCAAATAGGGAAGCAGTGGAACCGCCCGTTTCCGCAGAAAGCTTCCGGGTAGGTTGCTCGACCACCGCGGCAACGCGAGTGGCAGACGAATGATCTTCACCCCGACTCCGAGCGCAAGCGAGGAGGAAGGGGAACAGAATTCGGCTTACAGATCCGCTCCACACATTTCCTGGAAAAGAGAATCTGAAGTTCGAAGTTCGAAGCTCGAATGAAGAATGAAGAAGAAGCGCCTCACCAATTCTTCATTCGAAATTCGAACTTCGAACTTCGAAATTCCTGGTTCTCTTCGGCACGTCCCGTGCGATATTGCCGATCGTGCCCCCGCTGATTCTTCCTCGCGCAATCACGCGTAATTGCCACGTCGCCGTGCTCGCTGCCTCATCGCCGAGCGAACTTCCGCGCATCGAAGAGGCGAAGCGCCATCTCGAAGCGATGGGCGTTCGTGTCACTCTCGCTGACAATCTCGGTCACCACCATCGCGGTTATCTCGCCGGCAGCGACGACGAGCGAATCGAACAGTTCAACCGATACATGAGGTCTGCGGAGTTTGACGCGTTTCTGTTTGCACGCGGCGGCTACGGCGCGATGCGCATCCTCGATGCGCTCGACTACGACGCCATCCGCCGCGATCCGCGGCCGATCATCGGTTTCAGCGACGTCACCGCACTGCACCAGGCCATCGCGATCCATTCCGGAGTGGCGTCGTTCCACGGTCCGATGGTCAACCTCGATTTCTACAACGGACTGTCCGCCGATCGCGAACGATGGTTCTGGTCCATGCTCGCGGGCGAATCGCCGATGACGTACAACTTCAGCTCCAACGACGTCGTCTGCGAAGGCGAGGCCGAAGGAATTCTGTTCGGCGGCTGCCTTTCCCTCACGACCGCCCTCATCGGAACAGCGTACGATTACTGGGTCGATGGAGGAATCTGGTTCTGGGAAGATGTCGACGAACCGGTCTATCGGATCGATCGCATGTTGACCCACCTGAGGCTGTCTGGCAGAATCCGCGCAGTCCGTGGCGTTGTGATCGGAAAGCTGAAAGGGTGTGGGAGTGAGGAGGATCTCGTCGCTTTGGTGCGCGAGTGTTTCGGCTCGGATCGGATCCCCGTCGTCCGCAACATCCCGTTCGGTCATCATGGCGACAACCTGCTGATGCCCATCGGCGCCCCCGTTCGCCTCAGCACCGCTGACAACAGCTTCACGATGACCACGCCCGCCGTGGAGCACAGATAAAACTTATGGCCGTATTCAAAACGACCTCCGGCAAAGACCCCGTGAAGGATTCGACCGCGACC
>DASVHS010000459.1:0-2357 GCA_036382495.1 Thermoanaerobaculia bacterium
TCACCGGCTCGATCGAGGACGGTGAAGCGCCGCTCGACACTGCGCGCCGCGAAATCGCCGAAGAGACGGGCCAGGCCGGCGATCCGGTCTCGCTCGGCATCACGCAGTCGTTCATGATCGAGTCGCAGTACCTGGCCTCGCGCTATCCGGCGCCGATCATCGCCAGCGAGGTCGGATTCACGTCCGCCGGCGACTCCGCCCAGCCCGTCCGCCTCGATGCCGGGGAGCATGATGAATACGGGTGGTTCACGTTTGGCGAAGCGTATGAAAAGATTCAGTGGACCGACGATCGCGAGGCGATCGAAATTGTAGAAATGAAGTCGCTGGGACCAACTCAATGAGTACCCCGATCAACCGCCGCGCAGGAACCCGCCCCGACTGGCTCAGGATCCGTGTGCCCGGCGACCTGGCCCAGCTTCCCGTCTCGAAGCTGATGAACGACCTCGCGCTGAACACCGTCTGCCAGGAGGCGCGGTGCCCGAACATCTTCGAATGCTGGAGCGCCGGCACCGCGACGTTCATGGTCCTCGGCGAAGTCTGCACGCGCCGCTGCACGTTCTGTGCGGTGACGAAGGGCAAGCCGCTGCTCGCCGATCCGGATGAGCCTCGCCGCGTCGCCGAAGCGGTCGAGCGCATGGGCGTGAAGCACGCCGTCATCACGATGGTGAATCGCGACGACATGTCCGACGGCGGCGCGGACCACATCGCGCAGACCGTCGCGTCGGTCCGCGAGCGCACCGGCGCGAACGTCGAGGTCCTCATCTCGGATCTGGAAGGCAATCGTGATGCGTTGCGCATTGTCATCGCATCGCGGCCGGAAGTGCTTGCGCACAACGTCGAGACCATCCCCCGTCTTTACGCGCAGGTGAGACCGGTCGCAAAGTACCGCCGCTCGCTCGATGTTCTCCGCTGGGCCGCGGAAGAGCGCACCACAGGCATGCTCACGAAATCGAGCATCATGCTCGGCCTCGGCGAAACGGAGGACGAGATCCTCGACGTCGCGCGCGATCTTCGCGACTGCGGCGTCGATATCTTCACGATGGGACAGTACCTCGCGCCCACCGGCAACCATCATCCCGTCCGCCGTTACTACACGCCGGATGAGTTCACGGAGCTCGGACGCCGCGCGCGCGAGCTCGGCTTTCACCACGTAGAATCCGCACCGCTGGTGCGGAGTTCGTATATGGCTCACCGTGCCATAGAATCGACCGCCAATGCCGCGGGTCACGTTCGCTGACGAAGGGAAATCGGCTGAGTTTCCCGCGGGTAAGACAATCCTGTCGTGCGCCGGCGAGATGAACGTGACAGTCAGCCACGTCTGCGGCGGTGACGGAGCGTGCGGAACTTGCAGAATCGAAGTGGTGGAAGGCTGGAACAACCTGACACCACCAACGCCCGACGAAACGTACAAGGAACTCGAACCGCCGCACCGCTTGTCGTGTCAATCGAAACTCGTGGGCGACGTGGTTGTGAAAGTGGCGAAGATCGAATGAGTCAAAGGCTGAAGGCTGAAGGCTGAAGGCTGAAGGAAGAAACTTCAGCCTTCAGCCTTCAGCCCTCATCCTTGAAAGAGGCGAAAAGAATGACCGTACCGGAAAGCACAAAGAATCTTTCAGAGCAGCAGCTGGGCCTCCTGTTCCAATACACGGTCGAGGCGTACAAGACGTTCGAGAAGCTGGCCGAGAACCTGCCGAATCCGATGACGGCGACGATGTTCAAGCAGTTCGCCGTCGACGAACGCGAGAACCGCGACCTGCTGGAGATGAAAGTCGCCGCCGGCTCCAATTCCCGCGTCCGCGTCACCCTCGGCGGCGACCTGATGTTCCAGGACATCCTCGAAGGCAGCCTTTCGTATCGCGAGACGACGGAGTTTCTGATCGCTCGCGAGCGGACGATGGAAAAGAAGCTCGGCGAGTTCAGCCGCGGAGCGTCCAATTCGGACCGTCCCCTGCTGATCTTTCTCGTCGCGGTCAAACGTGCCCATGTCGTGGAACTGGAACGCGAGCTGGAGTTGTTGAAGGTGGATGGAGACTGGTTTCGCCGTGAGGACGCAGAGACACGCATCGTTCACGGCACAGGCAGCGAATGAATCTATCGTTCTCACCCGAGGCGGAGCAGCACCTGTCGAGTGATCTCGAGGGAAGGATGCTGCGCATCGCGTTCACGACGGGTTGCGGCGGAAGCGGCTACCGTCTGAGCTACGCCGAAGCACCGAACGAAGGCGACGAGATCGTCAGCGTCAACGGATTCCGCGTCGCGCTCGACGACATGGCGGCGTCGCGCCTCGACGGCGCGGTCATCAATTACGATTCCGAAGAAGACGGCTATCTGCTCGATCATCCGGACGCCGTGACCGC
>DASVHS010000460.1:0-3067 GCA_036382495.1 Thermoanaerobaculia bacterium
AACTCGAGGTCCTGGGCCCTCGGGCCGGGGACTGCAATGGCGATACGGCGCAGGTTTTCGATACTCATTCGCGACGGTGTTCCGCCGCCGAAATAGATCGATTCGATCTCGAGAGCGGCGGCATGGCCGCCGTACTCCCGAAGCAACGCCTGCGTGTACTCCTCCTGCAACGACCCATCCGTGCTGATCGCGAATGCGCAATAGCTGCAATGAGTTCGGCAGAAGGGCAGATGAACGTAGATACCGTGGGACATCGAGGTCGTCCTTTATAATCTCGAAAATGTCCGAAGTGCCCGTTCCGGAAGAAAAATCCACCGCCCGGCCTCGCCCTCGCCTTCTCTGGACCCTTCTGGGGGCGATGGTGCTCGTCGGGCTGTTGCCGCTCGTCATCTCGCACTACTTTCTCATCGGGATCAACCGCGACTCGCTGGAGACGCTCGAGAAGAAATATTTGACGCGCTCGGCGGTCGGGATCGCGACCGACATCCAGAACCTGCTGGCGAGCAACACCCAGCAGCTGAACGAGATCGCGGGCAGCATCCGCATCATGCAGAAGGCGCTGCCGGCGGGAACGGATCCGTTCACGTACGCCGCGAATACGCAGTGGATCGGCGATTACGTGACGTCGGACAGCGATCTGCTCGCGCTGCGCGTGCTCAACGCCGCCGGCCAGGGCGCCGAGGCGAAGCCGGCCGGGCTCGATGCGACGATCGTGCACGAGATGGATGCGGCGCGGCAGGTGGCGATCACCGGACGCCCGTCTGTCGGGACGCTCGAGTTCATCACCAGCCTCAATCAGCCCGCCGTCGTGATCGGCGTGCCGGTCTCCGGCGGCACGAAAGTGATCGGCACCGTCGTCGCTCTCATCAGCCTGCGCCGCGTTGCCGATCGGATCCGTGAAGAAGGCAAAGGCGACGTGACGGCGTTCCTCGTCGACCGCAACGGCAACGTGCTGATGCACAGCGAGCCGTCGGTCGAAGTGCGACGGCCGAATTACGCGGGACTGAAAATCGTGCAGGAGTTTTCGAAAGCGCCGCTGCGCCTGACGGAGTCGTACACCGACTCGAGCACCGGCCGACCCGTGCGCATGCTCGGCACCGTCGCACCGGTTGGACACCCGGAATGGGGCGTCGTCGTCGAGAAGCCCGAAGAAAAAGCGTTCGCATCGGTCGACCAGATGGTGCGGGCGACGATCGAGTGGGGCTCGCTTGCTTTGCTGCTCGCAATCATCGCCGCGATTTTCTTCGCGTCGGGGATCGCGCGGCCGATCCGCATCCTCGCCGAACGGACGCGCGAGATCGCGCAAGGCAAGTATCAGCAGCGCGTAAACATTCGCACGCACAATGAGATCGGAGATCTCGCCGAGAACTTCAACGTGATGTCCGAGTCGATCGAGACGGCCATCGAGCAGCTGAAGAAAGCTGCGAACGAGAACCATCAGCTGTTCATCAACTCGATCCGCATGCTCGCCGCCGCCATCGACGCGAAGGATCCGTATACGCGCGGTCATTCCGAGCGCGTGGCGCGATACTCGATCGCGATCGGCAAGAACCTGCATCTTCCCGAGAAGGAGATGCGCAACCTGCGGATCAGCTCCCTGCTGCACGACGTCGGCAAGATTGGCATCGACGATCGCATCCTGCGCAAGCCCGGCGCGCTCTCCGACGACGAGTTCGAGGTCATGAAGCAGCACCCGGCGAAAGGCGCGGCCATCATGAGCGGAGTCGGCCAGCTCGCCGACTGCATCGCCGGCATGAAGTACCACCACGAAAAGTGGAGCGGCGGCGGATACCCGGACGGGCTCCAGGGTGACGCGATTCCGATGCAGGCGCGCATCGTCGCGATCGCCGACACGTTCGACGCCATGACGACGAATCGTCCCTACCAGAAGGCGATGGAGATCAACTACGTCGTCGACAAGATCAAGAGCTTCGCCAGCACGCGCTTCGATCCGAAGGTCGTCGACGCCTTCGTGCAGGCCGTCAAGCGAGGCGACATCGTCATCGAAGAGCAAGTTCGAGGAGCGGCCTGATCCATCTCCTCCTGTCGGTTTTCCTGGCTGTCTCGTCTTCGCCCGCTTGTGACCGCGCCGCGTATTACCTCGCCAAGGGCGAATATGCGGCCGCGCTGCGGCAGCTCGAAGGCGTCCGCGCGGCCGGATCATCGACTGCGGCGAACGAGAACATGCGCGGCCTGGCGATGATGCTGGCCGGCGATCCGAAGAAAGCGATCGCCGTATTCGACGGCGTGATCGCTGCGGATCCGTCGATGGTCGAGGCGCGATTCAATCGCGGCGTCGCGTTACTCAAGACCGGCGAGAACGCAATGGCGTCGGCGGAGTTCGAAAAGATCGCGTTCGATGAGCACAACCTGCTTCGTGCCACCGCTGCGTATCACGACGCGCTCGCGCTCGATCGCATGAACCGCACGGCGGATGCGCTCGTATGGGCCGACCGCGCCATCGCACTCGACAACAACTTCGACGCCGCGATCCTGCTGTCCGGTGCTCTTCACGAACGTGGCGGCCAGATCGAAGCGGCGGCGCGCTCGTACCACACCTATCTCGAGCGCCATCCCGATTCGACGGCCGCGCTTCTGCGATTCGGCATCTGCGCGCTGCGCGCGGATCGCCTCGAGTTGGCGCGCACGTACCTCAAGCGCGTCATCGCACTGGCGCCCGATTCGACGGATGCCGCCGAGGCGCGGAAGTTTCTCGTGATGTGGGAGTAGCGAGGTGTACCGCGGCATCCTGGACGAACTGCTGGCGACGACTTCCGGCGCGTTCGCTGCGATCTTCCTCGACTGGGAGGGTGAGACCGTGCAGCTGGTCTGCGATCGCGACATCAGCGATCACGACCTGCGGATCATCGGCGCGTATCAGGCCCTGTTTTTCGATCGCCTGCGCCAGGCCTGCAAGAAAACGAAAATCGGTCCGCCGCTCCGGTTCATGCTCGAGTTCGACACGCTGCTGATTTTGAGCACGGACTTGAAGGACGGGTATCACATCGTGATGCTGCTCGACGCCGACGCGGACGAAGTCTCGGCGTGGCGCCAGATCGATCTCAGC
>DASVHS010000461.1:0-2863 GCA_036382495.1 Thermoanaerobaculia bacterium
CGATCGACATCGAGGACGGCAGCGGCGATACGATCGTCGAGAATGTCGGCCCGCTGAAGATGGTCGACGGTTCCGGTGATTTGGCGATCCATGGCGTCAACGGCAACGCCGATGTTCACGACGGATCGGGCGACCTCATCATCACGAACGTCGCCGGCGACCTTCGCGTCAACGACGGCTCGGGCGAGATGGAAATCGATCGCGTGACCGGAAGCGTCACGATCGACGACGGTTCAGGCGCAATCATCGTCCGCAATGTTCAGAAGAACGTCACGATCGAGAGCGATGGCTCCGGATCGGTCGACGTGACCGACGTCCGTGGTGACTTCACGGTCGAGAACAAGGGAAGCGGGAGCGTGGATTACACGCGGGTCGCAGGGCGGGTGTCGATTCCGCGCAGGAATCGGTAATGTCATTCCGAGCGGAGCGAGGAATCTGGGCGGCGGAAGGCGGTATCCTGCCCCCAGATCCCTCGCTCACGCTCGGGATGACAGGATTGCTTTCAGCAGCGCTTCCGTGTCCTCTACACTCTCGAAAAAGTGCGTCGGATTCTCGGCGCGCAACGTTTCTGCCGCCGTTTTGCCGGACGCGACGGCGATTGTCGTGGCGTTGTGCGGGACGCCGCATCGCACGTCGTAGATCGAATCGCCGATGATGACGACGTCCGCGCCGTGGAAGCGATGGCCGTCGATCTTTGACGCGCGCTCGATGGCAATCGGGGGCAGCTCTTCGCGTTTTGACGAGTCGCTTCCGAATGCGCCGAATGGGAAGAAATCATTGAGCTCGGGCGGCGTGAGCTTCAGCCGCGCGCCGCGCTCGATGTTTCCCGTGAGCAATGCAAGCGTGACGCTACGCTCAGCATGCAAGGCGTCGACGAGCGCCGGAATCCCGGGAAGCGCTCGCACGCTGCCGTGGGCCGCGTTTCGCGCCAGACCGTTGAGGTACACCGGCCACAGTTCGTCGAGTTTCGCTTTGACGGCTTCATCACTCCAACCGGCGTCCCGCAGCACCATCGTTGAGATCTGCGGATCGGTTCGCCCGGAGAAATCGTAGCGGCGAAGATCGCCGTCGTAGCCGAAAACGATTCGCAATGCGTCCGCGAACGCTGACCGCGACGCGCCGCCGTCGGTGATGAGGGTTCCGTCGATATCGAAGAGAACGAGGCGCCGGCGCATGGGCGCGTCATTGTAGACTGCGCGCGCGAATGAAGAAGGCCTCGCTCCTCGCGCTGTTTCTCACGGTCTTCATCGATCTCATCGGCTTTGGGATGGTCATCCCGTTTCTCTCGTTTTACGCGCGGGAGTACGGGGCCAGCGGTGTGGTCGTCGGCGCCGTGGTCGGCGTGTATTCGATCATGCAGTTCTTTTTCGCGCCGGTCTGGGGACGGCTTTCCGATCGCATCGGCCGCCGTCCGGTCATCCTGATCAGTCTGACGGCGAGCTGCATCGGCTACTTGCTCTTCGGGTTCGCGCGATCGCTGCCGGTCCTCTTTGCGTCGCGCATCATCGCCGGCGCGGGCGGCGCGAACATCGGGACGGCTCAGGCCTACATCACCGATGTCACCACGCCCGACGAGCGCGCCCGCGGCATGGGCCTCATCGGCGCCGCCTTCGGCATGGGCTTCATCCTCGGCCCGCCGCTGAGCGGAATCCTGTCGACCATCAGCACGAATCATGGACATCACGGCAACCTGTACCCGGGCCTCGCGGCGGCGGCGCTGTCGCTCACCGCGCTGACGATCGCGTTCGCCGTTCTCGTCGAGTCGAAGCCGGAGGGTCTCGTCTCACGCCGCGCTCTGCCGCCGCAGTTCGACGCCCGCATCTGGCGCGACGTCGCCAAACACTCGATGCTCGCGTCGATCATGACCACTCTCTTTTTGACTCTTTTGTCAGTCGCGGGGATGGAGACGAGCGTCACGCTTCACGCACGCGACCGGTTTCACTTCCGGCAGATCGACATGGCCTACTTCTTCCTTTTCATGGGCGTGATCGTGGCGGTGATTCAAGGTCTGTTCATCGGAAAGTTCGCGAAGAGAATCGGCGAGCGCGCGCTGATCATCATCGGCACGGCGTCATTCACGATCGGATTCATCGCCGTGCCTGAAATCTGGCACGTGCCGTTGCTGTACGCCGCGGCATTCTTCTTCGCGGTCGGGCAGGGGCTCACGTATCCGTCGCTCACGTCGCTCATTTCGAAAGCCGCGCCGGAGAACGAGCGCGGCAGCATCCTCGGTCTGGCAACGTCGATCGGCTCGCTGGCCCGATTCCTCGGTCCGATCGCGACCGGATTCCTCTACGATCTCGCCGGGGTGCGCGGCGCGTTCTGGAGCGCGGCCGCGTTGACCTGCATCTCGCTTCTCATCGCCAGCTCACTCGGGAGAAACTGATGTCGATCCTCAAAGTGGCCCGCCTCGGACATCCGGTCCTGCGCCAGAAAGCATCGGACGTGGAGATCAAGGACATCAAGGCGGGTAAGTTCAACGCGCTCATCGACGACATGATCGAGACGATGCACGCGTACGAAGGCATCGGCCTGGCCGGCCCTCAGATCCATCTCCCGATGCGCGTGTTCGTGTTCGAAGTGGAGGAGAAAGTCGCGAAGCGCCGCGGCGTGAAATCGGTCAGCGTCGGAGTGTTCTTCAACGCGACGTACGAGCCGGTGGGCACAGAGACCATCACGGACTGGGAAGGTTGTCTCAGCGTGCCGTTACTGGGCGGCGAAACGCCGCGATATCAGCGGTTGAGCGTTCGAGGATTCGATCACGAAGGCGAACCGGTGGAGATCGAAGTCGAAGACTTCACAGCGCGGATCTTTCAGCACGAGATCGATCACACCGACGGACGTGTCTACCTCGATCGGATGC
>DASVHS010000462.1:0-1639 GCA_036382495.1 Thermoanaerobaculia bacterium
CGTGAGTCTCACTGGACTCAAATCCCGGGCCCCACGTCATGCCTGTTCTGTATTTCGGTGAGTGGCTGAAATGCGTCGGCGGGTTTGCGCGCAGTCGAAGCTGCGCCAGATTTGGCGTATGAACAATTTGCCGGCACGTCCTTGGCGAGGACTGCTCTGCCTCGTCTGCATCGCGTCATTGCACGCCCAGTCGATACCGAAGGGGAAGGTCGAAGGATGGATCGTCACCCAGCGATCGACGATCGACTCGAGCAACGGCCATCCGCCCGTCGTGGGCACCTCGCGTGTCGCCGGCACGGCCGACAAACTGCGCATGGAGCTGAGCCCACTTTTTCTCTCTCCGCGAGTTCCGGACGCCGAGTTCATCATCCGCGATCTCGCGAAGCACACCACGATGGTCGTCAACACCGCGCGGCAGACGTTCACGGTGCGGCCGACGGACGAATCGGAGCGAACCATGCGCATCGAGTCGATTTCACGATCCGAGACGTTCGAGGACCTGGGCGACGGCGCGATGATAGCGGGTTACCGCACGCGTCATTACCTCGTTCACGCGACCCTGTCCGCGCGTTACTCGACCGCCGATCGATCGTGCGACGTCAAGCGACGCTTGATGCTCGAGGTCTGGAACACGACGGACTCGGGTGCGGTTGCCATCCTTCGCGCGCAGGCCTCCGGGATCGCGCCGCGCCCCGAGACGAAGGGAGGGCCGCCCGGTGTTTCCCTTCGCACGCTCCGTCCGCCGTCCCGCGACGGCGCGCGCAACGGCGCGAAGGTGGTGACGATGACAGAGGTGACGGAAATCACGCGCGGCGCGATAGACGCCGGGTTGTTCGCGGCGCCTGCCTCTTATCGGGCGACGCCGGCCCTTCCGTTGTCGAGCGGCAAGCTGGCGGACTCGATCATGCATATGATGGCCGATCGCGCGATGTCCCGCTTGATCGATTCAGTCGCGCCGCTTCGCGGAGAAACGAGGAACTGTACGCAGAAGAAGTAAGGGGCACGATTCTGCCGGCGCTGCTGCCTCGACCGGCGATCCTGGTCGCAAGGAGTTAGAGTCGGCAAGTGTCGAGCGACCTCTCGCCTAACTCGTATTCCCGTCGCGCGACGAACGATCTCCTTTGCGGGCGGCCCCCATGCCGGTGTTCTCGGCGGAGTCTCGCGCGTCTCGTTTTATGAAATTGGCAATTCTCGCGCTGATGATCGCCGCACCATTTTACGAAATTGGCTCGTTTTAGGGCCGTTTTACGAAATTGCTGCGTTGACCCAGCAGGCGAAGGCGTTCCCGCTCGCGACCCAGCCCCATCGCGACCCAGCCCCCTTGCTTCCATCCGTTCATCCGGATATAATGATACAGTAAGACAATCGATCCCGTGGCGATTTGGAGGCAAATTGCGGCCACGTTAAACAACCTGCTAAAGCGCTAGCCCGGGCCGCCTCGTCGCCTCGGGCGTTTTTCGTCTCGTATCGCGTCCCAATCGGCGTTCTCTGCCGTCCGCCGTCTGTCGTCCGCCTTCTATATATAGATGCCCCTCAGCCTTGCCGTTCCCTTCAACGTCTCCTTCGAATTCTTCCCTCCCAAGACCCCGGAGATGGAAGAATCGCTTTGGCGCGCCGTGAAACGGCTCGAGCCGCTCGC
>DASVHS010000463.1:0-1759 GCA_036382495.1 Thermoanaerobaculia bacterium
AAGGCGGACGTCGTCTGCCACTCCACCGGCTCGCGCCTCCGCGATGTGTCCTCACAACTGAAGGCGCTCCTCGAGCGCGGCTCCCACGTCGTGTCGACGTGCGAAGAGCTGTCGTTCCCGCTGGACATGAAAATCCGCGAAGAGCTCCAGCAGGTGGCCCGCTCCGCCAACGTCACCCTCCTCGGCACCGGCGTGAATCCCGGCTTCGTGATGGACAAACTGCCGCTGACGATCACATCGGTCTGCCAGGAAGTGAGGCAGGTCGACATCATCCGCATTCAGAACGCATCGACGCGTCGCGAGCCGCTGCAGCGGAAAGTCGGCGCCGGGATGACGAAGGAAGAATTCCGAGCCGCCGTCGACAGCGGCAAGATCAAGCACATGGGACTCAGAGAGTCACTGATGATGGTCGGCAACGGCCTGGGCGTCGAGTTCGACAGCGTCAGTGACGAGAAGATCGAACCGATCGTCGCCGACCGCGAAGTTGTCACGCAGTATCTGAAGGTAGCGCCCGGCCAGGTCGCCGGTGTCCATCAGACGATTCACGGCAAGGGGCGCATCAACGTCAACCTCGAGCTGCGGATGTACGTCGGCGCGGAAGCGGTCGCCGCCGATCGCGTGATCGTCAAAGGCGTTCCCGACGTCGACATGACGATCAAGGACGGCGTGCACGGCGACCGCGCCACCGCTGCGATGGTCGTCAACTCGATCCCGCGCGTCGTTCAGGCGCGCCCGGGTGTGCTGACGATGGACGACATCCCCATCAGTTTCCGGTAGTCATTTTTTCGCGCGGCGCTGCATGTGCGCGATCACGTTCCTGCTCACGCCGCCTTTCGCGAGCGAGATCAGTGCGTTCGGCGTTGTGTCGAATGCGACTTCGTCCGCGTCGTCGACGCGCCAGGATCAGGTTCTCGTCCGTCAGGCCGGCCTGCGCCATCGACAGCAGCGTCTGATTGTTCATCGGGCCGCTGCTCTTTCTATGCGCAGTCTCCGACCGCGAACTGCCGGTGTGTTTGCCGGCCGTCCACGCTTCGTAACCGGTCAGGCTCGCCTGCGCTCGATTGAGTGGCGCACCGATGCGCGACGAGAGAATGCTGTTGTACTCCTGGCTGAAAATCGTTTCGCCGGGGTTGTCCTGAATCGCGCGCTGATAGTGGTTCACCGACTCCTGCAGCAGTTCGGTCGCGCGCCGCGGATCATCGGTCGAATACGCGAGTCCTTCCCTGGCGACGGCCAGCGCGTACTACCGATACGCTTCCTGCGACGCGTTGCGATTCGCCGGCACGGCTTCGACCGCGGCGAGATACCGATCCCACGTGTTGCTCTCGGCGAGCGGGATGAACGCCTCGAAACTTCCCTTCGGAACGATCACGAAGACGCGGTCTTTCGTCGGGACCAGCCGCGCACCGACGACCGTCGCCGCGCGATGCATCAGGTCGTCTTCGACCTTCGACGGCGTCGCCGAATTCTTTCCCTCGTCATATTTTTTGCTGAAGTCTTCGTTCAGATCACCCGAGTCGATGACCTTGCCGGTCCGGTCGAGGATGTCGTAGGTGCCGGTGAGCGATGCCTTGAGCACCTTCACGTTCTTCTGGACGGGAACGTTGTCGTAGACGTCCTTCGTCTCGTACCTGTTCTTCTTGCTGTTCCACTCCTGCTTCGTCCCGGTCTTGCGGTATTCGGTCTCGGTCTTCTCTTCCCACGTCTCGTCGTACGAGATCGCGGATCGCAGATCGCAGATCGCAGATCGCAGTGCCAC
>DASVHS010000464.1:0-2771 GCA_036382495.1 Thermoanaerobaculia bacterium
TCCACCGGCGGTAGTTTCGTCCGCGTTGGCGACGCGCGTCGATGTGGCCTTGATGATCGTCTCCAGCTGCTCGGGCGTGTAGTCGGGATTCTTCTCCAGAAGCAGCGCCGCAATGCCCGCAACGAACGGCGCGGCGTACGACGTTCCTGAGTTTCCCGGCACGGCGCCCTCAGGAACAATGCCGCTTCGATAGTGATCGTGTCCGCTGATCGACGCGACAAACAGATTCGCCGCCGGCGCGAGCACGTCGATCGCGGGACCCTTGCACGATCCCGCCCAGAGGTGATTCGTCTCATCGATCCCGCCGACGGTGATCAACCCGTCGATCGAGGAGCCGAGGACGCCGGGGTAGAGGTTGGAGTTGCCGGCGGAGTCGCATTGCGGACCCTGTCCCAGATTGCCTGCGATCGTCGTGAACAGAAACCGCTTGCCGTTCGGATCCGGATTGCCGTTCGCGTCGACGCCGCCGATCATCTCGCGCATCTTCTTCTCGAACCGCGGGAACTTCGGATCGTTCGCCGAGGCGTAGTTCGGCACGAAGCTCATGTTGATGATGGCGGTGTGAAATTGCGGAGTGGCCGGATCCCAGGCATGTTTGATGATCGCGTCGAACGTCCCGATCCAGCTGGTGATGTCATTCGCCGCAGTATCGCCCCACACCGCAACGATCTTCGCGTCAGGCGCGACACCGGTGTTTCTTCCAGCGACCATCGACGCCGTCGCGGTTCCGTGTGTGTAGGCGAAGAGAGCCGCGTCGGAGTCGTAGCAGGGATCGAGCGCCGGATCATCACCATTGGGGCAGCCGCGGCCGGTTCCGTACGGATGAACGGCACCGATGACGACTGAGCCGTCCGCGCGCATGAACTCGTCGTGGCTGCTCATCACACCCGTGTCGAACATGTACACGACGGCGCCCTTGCCCGTCAGCGTGCGCGTGACGAATGAATCGAGCTCGCCCGTCAACGAGTCGGCGCGGTCGAGATGCCACAGGAGATTGTCGGGAAATCCCTCGCCGCAACCGATGAGCCGCAAGTCGATCGTCTGCACATCCGTCGTCACCTCTTCGGCCTGACATCGCGTCGAAAATGTTTGAGCCGTTGCTGCGGACACGAAGAGAATCGTGAGACCGAGGGCACCGAGGAATCGCATTGGGAGATTATTGATTGCCCGTGGCAAAGTCGGCGCTGAACGAGGAAATCATCGGTTGCGAAGGTGCAACGGGCTCGACATACGCGACCTTGCCGTCGGCGAACGCGGCCGTCGCGTTGTCGATGCGCGACGGCGTGCTCACGATCCACGCTTCCAGCTCGGCCGGCGTGAGATACGGACGATCCGACAGAAGCATCGCGGCGATGCCGGAGATGATCGGGGCCGCGAACGAAGTCCCGGAGCGGAGATTGTGACGCTTTCCACGATAGTGATCGCGACCGGTGATCGTCGCGCTGAAGATGTTCTTCGCAGGCGCCAGCACTTCGACGTCGCCGCGACAGCCGCCGTACCACCACGAATTCTCCGCGGTCATTCCGCCGACCGTGACCACGCCGTCGATCCGCTTGCCGAGGATGGCCGGGAAGCGGTCGACGTAGCCGGAGAGGCCGCAGCCGCCGTCGACGTTGTTCGCGGCGACGACAAACAGGAACCGCTTGCCGTCGGGATCAGGCTTGCCGCTCGCGTCGACGCCGCCAACCATGTCCGAGATCTTTTGCTCGACTTCGGCGAACGGGACCGGTTGCGCGTCGAGACCACCGGTGATCTGTTCGAGCACCCATCCACTGATATTGACGATCGCGGTGCGGAACGGCGGCGCGTCGGGCGACCAGGCGTGCCGGATGATCGCATTCAACCCGTCGAGGTAAGTGCGCGTCGTGGCCAGGCCGCGCTCATTCATCACGCGGACGCTGACGATCTGCGCGGCGGGCGCGACGCCGATTCTGCGTCCGGCGATGATCGAGGCTACGCTCGTGCCGTGCGATGCGGCCGGCAGCTCGTCGAAATTCGCGAAACACGGCGCCAGGGCCTTGTTCGAGCTGCGGCAATGCGACGCGCCGACCGGAACGGTGCCGCTCGTGTCAAAGCCGGCGATGACACGCGAAGACTCCGTGTCGGAAGCGAATTCAACGTGGTCGGCGAGCACTCCGGTGTCGACGACATAGACCACACTTCCCTCTCCGCGATTGTGCCGGTCGAACGTTCCGTCGAGCGCGCCGGCGACCTGATCGATCCGGTCGAGGTGCCACAGGAGGTCTTCCGGATATTCTTCACCGCAGCCGGCGAGAAGCGAGACGGAGTGTTTCGAATCCAGCTCGAGCTCGACTTCGCGGCAACGCGTGGAGACGAGTTCTCTCTGTTCACCGCGAGCCGCGAACGGCATGATCGCGATGCATAGAACGATTGCAGTTCGGACGAACCGTTCCAAGCGAGGTTCCTGGTTGTATGACGTCTTGGACTGACGACGAAACTAGAGTGAAGGAAAGCCGAACGGAACGCAAGAGCCTGCTGTCACTCCTGATCATCGGGACCGTGTTCGCGATCACGTTGCTGCTACGTCGGAGTGATGGCGCGATTCCGCCGTTTGATGACCTGTATCACCTGAAGCGGATCACGTTCTCGGCTGCGCATTTCCCGCACGTACTCGACTTCGATGCCGACCGCGGCGACCGCGGCGCGTTCTCTCCCTGGCCGCCGCTCTACGACGTCACCCTCGGCGGCGTCATGAAAATCTTCGGTGACGTCACATGGGTGCCGCCGATTTTCTTCGCGCTTTTCGTCGC
>DASVHS010000465.1:0-2382 GCA_036382495.1 Thermoanaerobaculia bacterium
GACGCTGACGGTCAGCGCGCCGTCTGCGATCGCCAGAAACTTCGACATCGGCACCGCGGCGTTCGGTCCGGATGTCAATCACACCTCGCTCACCGGGAAGATGGTGGCGGCGAACGACGCAGCAAATACCGACGGACCCACGACGACTGACGGTTGCTCTGCGTATACGAATGCAGATGCAATCAAGGGAAACATCGCGCTGGTTGATCGCGGGACGTGTACGTTCGTGACGAAAGCTGATAACGCGCAAGTCGCCGGCGCGATCGCGCTCGTCGTCGCGGATAACCGACGCGATACATGCATCCCTCCCGGCATGGGTGGTACTGACACCACGATTACGATTCCGATCATCAGTGTCGGCCAGGACGACGGAGCGGCGCTCCGCGCGCAGCTCGCGAGCGGCGTCTCGGCCACGTTGCGCGTCGATCCCACGCAGATGGCGGGCGCGACGAACACCGGCCTGCTGCGTCTCTACGCTCCGTGCACCGTCTCCGCCGGTTCGTCGGTGTTCCATTGGGACGTCTCCGCGTTCCCGAATCTCCTGATGGAACCGAACATCAACGGGGACCTGACTCACGGCGTCGACGTCACAATCAATCAACTCATCGACATCGGATGGTCGCTTGCCGCGAACGGGCCGCCATCCGGACGCAGGACACTCAAACGGGGCCACTAGCCGCCACCGAAAGGAAAGACCGATCCCATGAAGAAACTTCTCGCCGTGCTGATTACGCTTTGTGCTGCCTTACCGCTGCTCGCGCAATCGAAGACGAGATACCTGATCTCAATGCGGCGGCCGGCGGCCGTTTCGACTCTCCGCCTCGTTCGCGACGCGGCGCAGGCAGTCGCGCACGACGTGCGAACGTTCAGTAATGTCGACTATGTTGCCGCGGATCTCACCGACGCCGAAGCCGCTGATCTGAGGCGTTCGTCCGAAGTGAGATTCATCGCGCCGGTGATCGAGCGTTCGATCTTCGCGGTCGAGGGCGCGCCAGTGGCGCGGCATCACATCGATACGCAGTCGATTCACACGAAAACGCAAGATGTGCCGTACGGGATCGACCTGGTGCACGCGCGGGACGTGTGGCCGTTCACGCGCGGCGGAAACAGCAGCATCAACGTCGCCATCGTCGACACGGGCATCGACTACACGCATCCCGATCTCAAAGACCGCTATCAGGGTGGCTTCAACGCGTTCACGAAAACGAACGACCCGAAAGACGACCACGGCCACGGCACTCACGTGGCCGGAACGATCGGTGCGACGGACAACAGCTTTGGCGTCGTCGGAGTCGCGCCGGAAGTCCGGATCTGGTCGGCGAAAGTCCTCATGGCCAACGGCAGCGGCACCGACGAAAGCGTGATGGCCGGCATCGACTGGGTCATCAACAAGAAGAACGAGATCGGCGGCAACTGGATCATCAATCTCTCGCTCGGCGCGGACATGCCGTCCGATCCGGAGCGTGACATCTTCGCGCGCGCGATCGCGGAAGGAATTCTCGTCGTCGCAGCGGCGGGTAACAACGGGACGCGCGGACTCGAATACCCCGCTGCATACGATCGCGTCGTCGCCGTCTCGGCGATCGACTCCGACAGCAAGCTGGCCGGCTTTTCGAGTTTCGGCGCGGGCACCGTGTTCGCTGGACCCGGGGTCGATGTCCTGTCGACATTCCGCACCGGCGTGATCACGAACGCCGAGATCGACGCGAACGCGACGCCGCTCGACAGCGCGCTTCCAATCAATGGTTCTGCGCTTGGTGACGTCACTGCAGACACCGTCTACTGCGGAATCGGCAAACCGGAACAATTTCCGGCTGACGCCAGGGGAAAAATCGCGCTGATCACGCGCGGCACTCTGTATTTCCGTGACAAAACGCGCAACGCGATCGCCGCCGGCGTAGTTGGCGTCGTGATCGTCCCGCCCCTCGAAGACGGGTCGCGTTCGAGCTGGACCCTTCTCATCGATCCTGCCGACAGCGACACGACGTGGCCGGTCGTCGTCAGCGCGTCGACAACGCAAGGTAAGAATCTCGTCGACAACGCCGGCAAGATGCCAATTACGATCACGGTTGCTCCTGATGATTACGCGCTCCTCAGCGGCACGTCGATGGCGACCCCGCACGTCGTCGGAGTTGCAGCACTGGTTTGGTCGCTCGCTCCGAACGCGACCGCTGAACAGATCCGCCTGGCGATGAAGCTCAGCGCATTCGACCTCGGCGCCGCCGGCTACGACGAAGACTTCGGCTACGGCCGCGTCGACGCGCTCGCTTCGGCCAAGTACGTCGCTCCCGGAATCTTCGGCCTGCCGCCGACTCCACCGCCCGTGCCGACGCGCCGCCGCCCATCGAGCCATTAACTAAATTGCAGGACCTTCTCCCCGCG
>DASVHS010000466.1:0-3262 GCA_036382495.1 Thermoanaerobaculia bacterium
CTTGCCCACGATGAAGATCTCGCAGATATTGCGGTACTTCTCGACCTCGAGCACGACGCGGACGCTGATCACGTCATCGAACAAACGGTCCTCGACGCGACTGAGCTTGGACTCGATGAGCAGGCGGATGTCGGGTGTGACGTCGAAGTTACGGCCGGAGATTTCGGGCACTACTGCAGCCATGGACTAGTACCTCCGGTCGCGAGAATTGCGAATGTCGCGCCGACACGGCAAAAGAGCGCAGAGCGCAGAGGGCGGAGCGCAGACGAAGTCCCGTTCTCCTGCGCTCTGCCCTCTGCGCTCTGTTTTAAAAGATTTGCTTCCGGTCAGTTGACGACGGTATGTTCAGTTCGTCGCGATACTTGGCCACGGTGCGCCGGGCGATGTTGATGCCCGCGTCGTTCAGGATCTTCATGATCTTCGAATCCGACAGCGGCTTCCGCGGATCCTCGGCCTCGATGAAGCCCTGGATCTTCTTCTTCACGGTGAGCGAGGAGATGTCCTCGCCGGTGTCGGAGTCGATGCCGCTGTGGAAGAAGTACTTCATGAGGAAGAGGCCGCGCGGCGTGTGCATGTACTTGTTCGACACGACGCGGGAGACGGTCGACTCGTGCATCTGGATGTCGTCGGCGACGTCGCGCAGAACGAGCGGCCGGAGAAAGTCGATCCCTCGCTCCAGGAACTCGCGCTGATGTTTGACGATCGACTCGGCGACTTTGTAGATCGTGCGCTGGCGCTGGTCGAGTGACTTGATCAGCCACACCGCCGAACGGATCTTGTCCTTGATGTAGTTGACGGTCTCGCCGTCGGACTTCGAGTCCATCGAGTTCAGCATGGCCCGGTAACTGCCGTTGATGCGCAGCTTCGGCATGCCGTCCTCGTTGAGGATGATGACGTACTCCTCGCCGACCTTCTGGATGTAGACGTCGGGCTCGACGTAGATCGCGCGCTCGTTCGAGTACTTGCGGCCGGGCTTCGGGTCGAGATGCTTGATGACTTCGACGAGACCCTCGAGCATCTTCATGTCGATCGACAGCGTCTTCGCCAGCTGCACGAAGTGACGCTGCATGAACATGTCCCAGTGATCGCGAACGATGACTTCGACGAGCGGCTCGTCGATCTCGAGGAAGTCGAGTTGCAGCAGCAGACACTCACGGAGGTCGCGCGCGCCGACGCCGATCGGATCGAGGACCTGAATGGCCTGGATGGCCTGCGCCGCTTCTTCCGGCGTGAACGGCCCGGCGGCCTGGATCTCCTCGACGCTGGCGCGGAGATAGCCGTCCTCGTCGATGTTGCCGATGATGAACGCGCCAACGTCTTTGATACGCTGCGACGCGTCGGACATGCTCAGCTGCCACGTCAGGTGATCGGTGAGGTTCGGCGGACGCGTGAGGGTGTTCTCGATCGGGAACTCCTCATGGTCCTCCGACATCCGCGGGTTGTAGCCGTACTCGATGTAGTCCTGGAAGTAAGCGTCGTAATCGATCTCGTCGAAGGAGTCCTTCTCCTTGTCCTTCGCCGATTCTTCGACCGTTTTCGCCGCTTCGTCGGCGTCGGTCTTCTGATCGGTCGTGTCGGTTTCGCCTTCCTCCGCCTTCACTTCTTCGGCGGTCTCTTCGAGGAGCGGGTTCTCGAGCAGTTCCTGGTTGAGGACTTCCTGCAGCTCGAGCTTCGACAACTGCAGCAGCTTGATCGCCTGCTGCAGCGAAGGCGTCATGATCAGCTTCTGCGAGAGTCTTAAGTGGAGTTTTTGTTCTAGTGCCATGGTCCGGAAATCACTACGGGCAGCGCGCGCGGTTCAGTTCAGATTGAACGTTTCGCCCAGGTAAATCCGTCGAACTTCCGCGTCCGCCGACAGGTCCTCTGGGACGCCCTGCCGAAAAATCTCTCCCTCTTTGATGATATAGGCTCGGTCGGTGATCTTCAATGTTTCCCGTACGTTATGATCGGTGATGAGAATCCCGATCCCGCGCGCTCGCAGCTGGGAAACAATACGTTGAATTTCGAAAACGGCGATGGGATCGATTCCTGCAAAGGGCTCATCCAGCAAAATGAATGCCGGATTGATCGCAAGACTTCTCGCGATCTCCACGCGGCGTCGTTCACCACCCGACAATGAGTACGCGCGACTGCGTGCGATGTGCGTGATGCCGAACTCCTCGAGCAGCGCGCGCGTCCGCCGCTGACGCTCCGCGACGGGCAGGTTCATCGTCTCGAACACCGAGAGCAGGTTCTCTTCGACAGTCAGTTTTCGAAAAACGGATGCTTCCTGTGGGAGATAGCTGATCCCGCGCTGCGCTCGCAGATACATCGGAAGCTCGGTGATGTCCTCGTCGCCCAACGATACGGAACCGCCGTCGGGACGAACGAGTCCGACGATCATGTAGAACGTCGTCGTCTTCCCCGCTCCGTTCGGTCCGAGGAGGCCGACGATTTCGCCCTGGCGGATCTCGACGGAGACGTCGCGCACGACCTTGCGCCCCTTGTAGACCTTCTCGAGGTGCGTCGCGGCCAGCTGGAGAGGCGTGATGCTCTCCCGCTGCGTCGTGAATTCCAGGACTGTTGAGTCGTGAGCGGGCATTGTGCGCGGTGAATGCTACACGACTGGAGGCCTTAGGCCTCAGGCCCTTGGCCCTAGGAGTTACCAACGATTCTCCTAGGGCCTTGGGCCTAGCGCCTAGGGCCTCGTCAAGGTTGTTTGTAATTGATCTCTGTCGATCGGGTCGGCGAGACGACCTCGACGTAGTTGCGGGCGAGGTCGAGTTTGATCTGCTGGCCGTTGACGTTGCCCTGCGGACCCGTGGCGGTGGCCGGGTTTCCGTCGACGTAGACCATTTTCTTCGCGAGGTAGTACGTGGCCTTGTCGCCGGTCATCTTCCGGTTCGTCGGTTTCTCGATGACCACGACCTTGTTCTCGGCTTCGACGTGTTCGATCTTGCGGTTCGCGTCGAAGAAGAACGTGGCGTGCTCGCCCGTGAGCGTGCGCGTGTCGTCGTCGATCTGAACCGCGCCGGCGAGCTCGAGTTTCCGATCGTTGCGCCGAGCGACGAGTTGATCGCTCTTCGTCAGCACCGGGATCTTCCGGTTGTCCGCGCCGGCGTTGTAGAGCACCGTGCGCACGCCGCCGCGCGCGGTGATCACATCGCCGGCACCCTGCACCTGCAGCTCCTGGGCGAGGAGGGTGTTGTTGAGCTGCCATGCCTTCACGTTGCCGGTAAAGACGGCCTGCTTGTTCGCCTGGCGCATCAGGAGCGAGTCGGAA
>DASVHS010000467.1:0-4125 GCA_036382495.1 Thermoanaerobaculia bacterium
GTCGGCAAACGCTGGGACGAGCCGGTCGTGATTCCGGACGAGAAAGTCACCGATGTCGATCTGATCCTCGATCGGCACATTCACGCCGAATCGGACGATGATCCAGAGCACCGGGAACGGCGCAGCGAGCACAGCGGCACCAGCCAGCCATCGAAGCGCCCGCCTCACCCGCTCAGTCACTTCGAGGATTCTAAGTCTCTTATCTGGTGTTACGTAGCGTGAGGGTCAAACCGTCCGCCACATGGCGGCCCGTTTGCTTAGTAATCAGACATGCGCTGCCCGGAATGCAAATCGACGAATGAGGCGAACGCGGCCGTGTGCAACAGCTGCGGACTCATACTCTTGAAGCATGTCGATACCGCGGCCGTTCCGATTGTCGCGGTCGCAGCCGAAGCCCCCAAGCGCCGCGCTGACGACTACGCAGGCGCGCGCCGCCGCGCCAACGACACGAACGTCGCATGTAAATTCTGTGGCGGCGAAATCGGTTCGAAAGCAATCCGTTGCCGTCACTGCAGCGAAATCGTCAACGAAGACTATTACCGCGAGCGCTCGCACCGCCTGCGCTCCCGCATCAACTACTCCAGCTGGATCGCCTACCTCTTCGGCCTTGGCGCCCTGCTGGTGTTTCGCCCGGTCGGCATCATGTCGATCGCCGCCGGATTGATCCTCTCGATCATCTACTACGCGATTCCTGTCGAACCACCTTCGTCGTCAAAACAGAAGGACAAAAAAAAAGGTTCGTTCGTCGCGTTTCTGAAGCGCCAGATGAAGATGGAGCGCGTTCAGATTCCGATTCCGGCGCTGCGCAATAAGCGCGTCGTCCTCGTCGGAACACCGCTCGTCGCGGCGCTCATCGGCTACTCCGCAAACCTCCTGCTGCTTCAGGAGCCGGTCAACCAGATCCTCAAAGAGAACAGCGCGTTCTCCGGCATGAAGGTCTCCGCACATTACGAGTACTGGATCGTTCCGGGCGTGATCGTTTATGACCTGCGCGAGATCAGCCTCAAGCAGACGCCGATGGACGTCCACACCGCTCTTCTCGAGTTCGCGAAGAAGGTGAAGGACAAGCGTTACTCGCGCGTCGACCTCTCGTACAAGGGCACGACGAAGTTCTCGATCGACGGCGACTCGTTCAGCCGCGTCGGCAAAGAGTACGCGAAGAAGAATTACGACTACGTGCTCTACAAGTTCCCGCGTCTCTTCCATGCCGAAGACGGCGTGAAGAAATTCGACGCGAAATCGGATCGCGACGAGCTGCTGCAGTTTCACAAGCAGTGGTACGGCGAGGACTCGATGACCCGCTCGGTCGCGAACGGCCTGTAGCCAGGAAACCTAGATGAGTTCTTCGTCTTCCAGCTGCTTCACGAACGTTGGCGTGTCGATGTACTGAAAGGCGAGCATCCCGACGCTCCGCGCCGCGAGGACGTTCTCGAGGAGGTCATCGACGAAGGCGGCGTTCTGCGGCTGCGTTCCCAGCAGCTCGGCGGCGCGATGGAAGATCTCCGGATCGGGCTTCGCGACTTTGAAACGGTGCGAGAACACGAACCGGTCGTCTTTCTCGAAGAGCGCCGGGAACTGCTTCGGGATCACGTCGGCGTGAACCTCGTTCGAGTTCGACAGGAACGCAACGCGATATTTCTTCCGGACGCGATCGAGCACCTCTTCGATCCCCGGCATCGGCCCGTCGAAGAAGTTCGACCACAGCGTTTGAAAATCGCGCGCGGTCCCGCGATAGCCGGCGCGGTCGCTCAGGAACTCGTGAAAACCGAGGAACGTAACGGCGCCTCGCTCCATATCGCGGTAGCCGCCGGCCTGCTCGAAAATCGCGAGCAACTCATCGCGATCGACGCTCGACTCTCGACAGATGTTCTCGATCACCCGCTCGTAATCGAGTTTGATGATCGTGTTGCCGAGGTCGAAGATGAACCAGTTGATCATGAGGGTCGCCGGGTCGCTGGGTCACCGGGTCGCTGGGTGGAGCTACATTCTGAACACGCCAAATTTTGGCTCCTGAATTTTCGAGTTGTATGCGATGGACAGACCGAGCCCGAGATACACGCGCGTATCCGCCGGGTCGATGATGCCGTCGTCCCACAGCCGTGCGGTGCTGTAGTACGGATTGCCTTCCGCTTCGTATTTCTGCAGAACCGGGTCAGCGATCGCGCGCTCCTCGGCGGCGGACAGCTCCTTGCCGTCCCGCGCCAGTTGATCGCGTTTCACCGTCGTCAGAACGCCGGCAGCCTGTTCGCCACCCATCACGGAGATCCGCGCGTTCGGCCACATCCACAGAAACCGCGGCGCGTAGGCGCGGCCGCACATCCCGTAGTTCCCCGCGCCGAACGATCCGCCGATGATGACGGTGAACTTCGGCACGGTGGAATTCGCGACGGCGTGGACCATCTTCGCGCCGTCTTTCGCGATCCCTCCCCGCTCGTACTGTTTGCCCACCATGAAGCCGGTGATGTTCTGCAGGAACACGAGCGGGATGCGGCGCTGGTTGCAGAGCTCGATGAAGTGCGTCGCCTTGAGCGCGGACTCGCTGAACAAAACACCGTTGTTCGCGAGGATGCCGACTTTGTATCCGAAGATGCGCGCGAATCCCGTCACCAGCGTCGTCCCGTAGCGTTCCTTGAACTCCTGGAAACGCGAGCCGTCGACGATGCGCGCGATCACCTCGCGCACGTCGTACGATTTTCGGATGTCGCGCGGAATCACTCCGTACAACTCTTTCGGGTCGAACGCCGGATCTTCCGGTTCGGTTCGTGTGTCCGGCTCGTGCTTCTCGAACTTCAGGTTCTCGACGATGTTGCGCACGATGGCCAGCGCATCGTGGTCGTCCTGAGCCAGATGATCGGCCACTCCGCTGATCCGCGTGTGCACATCCGCACCGCCGAGCTCCTCCGCTGTGACTTCCTCGCCGGTCGCCGCTTTCACGAGTGGCGGCCCGCCGAGGAAGATGGTGCCCGTGCCTTTGACGATGACGGCTTCGTCGGACATCGCCGGCACATACGCGCCGCCCGCGGTGCACGAGCCCATCACCGCCGAGATCTGCGGGATCTCCGCGGCGGACATCAGCGCCTGGTTGTAGAAGATGCGTCCGAAATGCTCGCGGTCCGGAAAGACCTCGGCCTGCAGCGGCAGAAACGCGCCGCCCGAATCGACGAGGTAGATGCACGGCAGGTTGTTCTGCATCGCCACTTCCTGCGCGCGCAGATGCTTTTTGACCGTCATCGGAAAGTACGTTCCGCCCTTCACGGTCGCATCGTTCGCAATGATCAGGCATTCGCGCTGCTGGACGCGGCCGATGCCGGTGATGATCCCCGCGGCCGGCGCTTCGTCGTCGTACATCCCGTTTGCGGCGAGCGGTGACAACTCAAGAAATGGCGTGTTGGGATCGAGCAGCTCCGCGATCCGATCGCGCGGCGGCAACTTCCCCTGCTCTTTGTGCCGGGCGATGTACTTTTCGCCACCGCCGGCGCGCGCGACCGCGAGCCTGCCGTTCAGCTCCTCGACGAGCGACTGAAGGCGTTCGCGGTTGGCTTTGAAGTCGGAGGAAGAATTGTCGAGGTGTGTTTCGAGCGCATCCATTCTTCAGCGGAAGTATAGATTGCCGAGGCGTGTGGCCAGGAGGAGAAGCTGGGAGCGTGTGAGTTTGCCGGCGTGCAGCGTGAGCTCTTTGACGTAGCGCGTCGTCGCCGGATCGAGTGACTCCAGGCGCCGGAGCTCCTCTTCGTGGTCCTCCGCGACGCGATCGACGAATCCGAGATCGCGCGCTTCTTCGGCGGTCAACGTGCGATTCCCGATCATCAGCGCGTTCGCCGCGGGGCGTCCGGCGATCTTTCGCCAGCGCGATGTCCCGCCGAATCCGGTGACGATCCCGATTCGTGCGCCGGGATGCGCGAAACGAGATCGCGGCGTGGCGAAGCGGAGATCGAACGCCATCGCCAGATCGAGCGCGCCGCCGAAGCAATCGCCATCGATGATCGCGACGGTCAGCATCGGCAGTCGCTCGATCGCGGCGAAGACTTCCTGGCCGGCGCGAGAAAATTCTTCGGCGTCACGAGGCGAGAACTGCAGCATTTCGTTCATGTCCGCGCCGGCGGAACGGGCGAATCGGAATGTGAA
>DASVHS010000468.1:0-6734 GCA_036382495.1 Thermoanaerobaculia bacterium
GTGCGCCTCGGCGACGTCATCGGACGTCTCGACACGATCGCGGTCGCTTCGATCGGCCGTGACAATGGTCAGCGCGGCGTTGCCGTCGCTTCCGCGTGGCGCGGGTGGCCTGTCGAGATCGCGGGTCACGCGTTCGACGCCAACGACGATCTCGTCAAGCGCCGCGGCGTCGAACTGCGGGCCTCATGGAGCGCGCAGGCGCCGCTCATGTCGGTTCGCGTCGAGGCGGGTGGCCTCACAGGCAAGCCGATCGATATCGGCTTCGCGGACGCCTCGCTTCGCGTCCGGCAGGTCCTGTCGAGCTGGCGGACCGATGAGGAGCTGCGGCTCTCCGGCGAGGGTGGATCACTCAGGCATTTTCGGGGCGTGGCACGTGGCTCGCTCCGTCGTGGAGCATTCAGCGTGGTGGGCAGATATCAACACGATCAATCGCGTGGGAACGGCGGAGTCGAAGTCGGCGGAGTGCCGTCGTCGATCCTGCCGCTCTCGGCGATTCCGAACCGCATCCTCGATCCGGCGCTGCCGGTCCGGACGCTCACGGGACGCCGCTATGACAGCGTGCGCATCGAGACGACACTGCCGGTCTTTCCCGCGACGTTTTTCTATCAGCGGCACCGAACCGACCTCGCCAGCGTTTCCGTCGCCGGACTGCAGATGACGTTCGGTTCCGGTCCGCAGCCGCTCATCCGTTATCCCGGGATCGATTTCACTGCCGGAGTCGCGCGGATTCTCGACGAGCCGTTGCGCAACCGGACGAAATGGTGGTTGTCGATGAGGTGGCGTCCTTGATCAATATTCACAACGGCGATGCGATGCTCGTCTACGCGAAGCGGGAAGGTTTTCCCGGCGAGCACATCACGTTTCGCGAGTCGCTCGTGGCCGGACCGGTTGTGGCAACTGCCGACTGGCTGTCGACGCGCGCGCATTTTTTGGCGAACGCGTTTCGGGAAGAGCTGCTGCGCACGAGCAATAGCCTCTTCGAGCAGGAGCAGGCCCTCAACGCTGCGGCGGAGCAGGACGAGATCGTGCTGTGGTTCGAGCACGACCTGTTCTGTCTCGTCAACTTTCTCTACCTGCTGAACCGTTTCCGCGAACGCAACGTGTCGTTCATCTGGTGCAGCGATCCTCTCGCCTTGCGCGAAGCGGCCGACCTCGGGTTGCTGTTCGAGTCGCGCACGCCGGCGACGCCCGCGGTGTTCGACATCGCCGCGCGCGCATGGGGCGCGTACACGTCATCGGACCCGCGACTGCTCAACGACGCGATCACGTCCACGCCGAACGATCTTCCGTTTCTCCGGGAAGGATTGACACTCCACGCCTCGCGATTTCCATCGGTCCGCAACGGTCTCGGCAGCGTCGAGAACCGGCTGCTGAGCGTCATCGCGGGTGGCGCGAGCGACTTCGGGACATTGTTCCCGCTGTTCGACGAGAAGCCGCCGCGTTTCGGCTTCGGTGACGCGCAAGTCTTGTATGTGTTGCGGTATCTCGCGTCGCGGCCTGTGCCCGTCATCACGATGGCCGAGGCACACGAGGGGCCGCCGAAAGCGACGTTTGCGATTACGCCGGCGGGACAGAACGTCCTCGCAGGGAAGGTCGATGACACGACCGTCAATGACCCCGACTTCTGGCTTGGTGGCGTGCATCTGACGAAGGAGAATCTGTGGCGATGGGACGAAGCGCGCGGCGAGATCCTGCCGAGCCGGCTTGCCGCTTTCTAGAGTTCGACGCGACGGACGGCGTCCGGCTGTACGGACTGCTGTTCGAGCCGCGTCGCGCGTCGAAACACGCCGCGATTTTTCTTCACGGCACCGGCGGCGCGTCGATCTTCGACTCACGACGGACGAACACGCTCGCCGCGGAGTTCGTCAGCAAAGGCATCGCATATTTTCCATTCAACAATCGCGGCGCCCACGTGATGAAACGCTTGCGCAAGAGCGGGATCATCAAGCGCAACGTCAACGGCGGCATGGCCTACGAGCGCATCCGCGACTGCGTCCATGACATCGACGGCGCCGTCCGCGAGTTGCGCAAGCGCGGATACCGCGAGTTCACGCTCATCGGCCACTCGACCGGCGCGAACAAGATCGCGGTGTACGACTACTACAAACACCGCAACCCGGTCCGCCAGTACGTTTTTCTCGCCGGCGGTGACGACGTCGGTCTGATGTACGAGCAGCTTGGCCGGCGAGGATTCCGCAAGGCGCTCAACCGCGCGCGCAAGTTGAGCAAGAGCGAAGAGCTGATGCCGGCGGAAATTTCTCCGACTCCGATGAGCTGGCGCTCGTTTTACGACATGGTCAATCCCGACGGCGACTACAACATCTTCCCGTTCCTCGAAGTCATGCGGAAGATCCGCCTCTCGAAGAAGCCGCTGTTCCGTCACATGCGCGGCGTAAGCAAACCGTCGCTCGTCATCTACGGCGATCGCGATGAATACTGCTTCGGCAACGTGTCGCGTTGCGTCTCGATCCTGGCCGAGTCGATCGGGCCGAAGCCGAACTTCGAGTTCGTCATCATGAAAGACGCCGATCATGGATTCGGCGGCCGCGAGGAAGATCTCGCGGCCCTCATCGTGCGCTGGTTACGACGCGACGACCAACGATAGGATCTCGAACGACTTCAGCTCGTGGCCGAGGAAGTTGCGGCGGATCGTGCCGGCGAGGGAGCGGACTTCGAAGAGCACATCTCCGGCGATGTCGCGCTGCGCGAACTCCGCGACGGGCAGACGCGCGATGGCGTCGAGCTCCGCCGCGACATCGTTGCTGACGATGAACGCGTCGCGCGTCGCACAGTTGTCGCAGACGAAACCCTCCACCTTTGTGTCGAACCGCAGCGGCCTGCCGATCTCACCGCCGCACTGCATGCACGTCCGCGTCGAGGGAAAGATCCCGCCGAGGCGCAACATCCAGACTTCGACATACGCGACGATTGCAATCGGTGATTTTGAGTCGAGCATCGCTTCACTCGCTCGATCGAGCAACCGATAAATCAGCTCCGCTGGATCGTTCGCGGGCGCGAATGTGTCGACCATCTCGGCGATGTATGTCGCGGCCACCGAGCGCAGAAGCTCCTGCTGCGCGGGAAACAGCGACCGGATCAGCTCGATCGATTCGATGCGCACAGCTTCCTCGGCTTCGCGCTCCGCGTAGCCGATGCGAACCTTCGCCAGCGGCTCGAGCGACGCGCCGAACCGGCTCTTGATTCCGCGCGCTCCATACGCGAAGCCCTTCACCTTGCCGTGCTCGGGCGTGAGGAACACGACAAGCTTGTCGCGTTCTCTCGCGGGGACGGTGTGAAGCACGATCGCATCGGTGCGGACGAGTCGCATCGGGTAGAGTCTACGTTCTTGAAGGCCCTGATCCATCCTGCCGAGGCGCGGCGTCAGTTTCGTGAGTTCGTGGAGAACGAGATCGCGAACGAGAATCTTGCCCGTGGCGCGCTGCTGATCGCACTCGAGGACCACCCGCACCTCGACGTCGACGACTCCCTCGGCCGGCTGGACGATCTGGCGCGTCGCGTGGTGAAGAAATGCGCGCCGGGCGAGCCGCCGGTGTTCCGGCTCGGACATCTTCACGCGGAGATGTTCGACGTCGACGGTTATCGCGGCGACGACTCGAATTACTACGATCCGCGCAACGCTTATCTCAACGAAGTGATCGATCGGCGCATCGGACTTCCGTTGTCGCTCTCGATCATTTTTCTGCACGTCGCCGCGGCGGCCGGTCTGGCCGCGTTCGGTGTCGGACTGCCGGCGCATTTCATCGTGAAGGTGCAGTTCGAGCTCAACGAGGTCTACGTCGATCCGTTTCACAGCGGCGCGACGCTGACCGTCGCCGAGATCGGTGCGCTCGTGTCGGACATGACTGGCGGCCGCATGCGATTATCGAGCGAGCACCTTCGGTCGTCTACGGGACGTCAGATCCTGCACCGGCTGCTCGCAAACCTGCAGAGCATGTGGACGAAGGCAGGCGACACCCGCAAAGCCGCGGCGGCCGGCGAGCGGATGAAGTTGCTCCAGCAATGAAGCTCTTCGTGACGATCCTGGAGGACACGTGCGAGGGTGCAATCGAAGCGATTCATCGCATCGACGCCGATCACGATGGCGTGGAGATTCGCGCGGAGAAGTTCTCGTCGAACGATTTCGCAGCGCTTCGGGCCGCGACGACGAAGCCGATCATCTTCACGCGTCGCGGCCTCCCGTTCGATGCCGCGATCTTCCGCGATGCGGTCGCCGCGGGCATCGATTTCGTCGACATCGAATACACACCCGGCATCCAGATCGCGAATCGTGATCGCGTCGTTCTGTCACACCACGACTTCGAGGGCATGCCCGACGTCGAATCGCTCGCCAGCGAAATGCGCGTGCACGGTTGTGCACACATCAAGATTGCGGTGACACCGCGCAACTTCGCCGACAACGAGCGCTTGCTGGCGCTGCTGGCAACCGGCAACCGGCAACCGGCAACCGTCATCGGCATGTCCGAGCGCGGCCTCTACTCGCGCATCCTCGCGCCGTTCAAAGGATCGGCCCTCCAATTCGTGAGTCGGACCGAGGACCGAGCCGCGGCGCCCGGCCAGATGTCGGTCCATCGCGCGCTGGAAATCTACGGTGCGGACCGCAACGCGCTACGCGCCGATCTCGTCTTCGCAGTCGTCGGCAATCCCGCAGGGCACAGCCTCTCTCCTTCGATTCACAACGAGCTGTTCCGACAGAAAAAAGTTCCGGCCGCGTACACGATCGCATCCGTATCGAGCTTTGACGAGATCACCGGGCCGTTATTGAATGGTGAACCATGCGGTTTGAGCGTGACCGTGCCGTTCAAAGTCGATGCGTATCGCTTCGCGCAGGAACAGAAGACATCGGTCGGCGAGAACGCGAAGGATTGCCAGGCCGTGAACACCCTCGTGAACATCCGGGGCCGGCTTCTGGCCGACAACACGGACGTCGACGGCTTCAGCGCGATCCTGCGCGACGTCTGCGGCACCGACCGCAAGTCGGTTGCAATCGTCGGGGCGGGTGGAACGGCGCGCGCCGCACTTGTTGCGGTGTCGCGCGCGAAGATGCACGTAACGGTCTTTAATCGAACGGAGTCGAAAGGCGGAGAGCTGGCGTCGCGTTTCGGTGCTCGCGGCGAGCCGCTCGGTGCGCTGCCGCGATTCGATGGGGAGATCATCATCAACACGACCACGTCCGATGCCGAGGTGGAGATGCCGTCGCGGCCGGGGATGACGTACATCGAATCGGCTTATGGGAGCCCGGCGGCGGCGCGGAGGCTTGACCGACTGCGCGACAATGGCGTGCGCGTGTTCGACGGCCTCGACCTTTTACGCGCGCAAGCCGTGCGTCAGCACGAATTGTTCATGAAGGTATTTGGATGACCAGCGACGAGTTCGCCAACCTCCGCAAACAGTTTGACGTCATCCCGTTTGTTCGGGAGATGAGCGCCGATGCTCTGACGCCGGTCTCGGCGTTCGCGGCGTTGTCGTCGAACGGCGAAGAGGCGTTCCTGTTCGAGAGCGTCGAGCGCGGCGAGAACGTCGGCCGTTACTCGTTCGTCGGGTTCGAGGTCAGACGCGATCTGCGGATCGAGCGCGGCGCATCGGATCCGATCGAGATGATGAACCGCGAGCTCGTTCCGTTGCGCGTGTTCGGCGAGGAACGTCTGCCACCGTTCTTCGGCGGGGCGGTGGGGTTCTTCGGCTACGGGGTCAGCGGCTGGACCGAGAAGATCCCCGACACCGTGACGGACGATCTGCATCTTCCCGACGCGAAACTCCTGTTCTTCAACAACGTGATCGTGTTCGATCACGTCCGGCAGCGCCTATTCGTCGTCGTGAACGTATTCACGCAGGATGCGAGCGCGACCGTGACCGACGCCGAGGCTCGAGTGGCGAGCGTTGTCGAGCGGTTGCGCGGTGCGCACATCGACCTGATCACGTTTCCTGAGCAGGTCGAGCCGACGGATTTCCGGTCGACGTTTACCCAGGAAGAATTCGAGAACGTCGTCCGGGAGGCGAAAGAGGAAATCGCGGCCGGCGAAATCTTTCAGATCGTGCTGTCGCAGCGGTGGGACACCGATTTCGACGAGAAGAACGCGCTCACGCTCTATCGCGCGCTGCGATCGATCAACCCATCGCCGTACATGTTCCTTCTGCGAACGAGCGAATGCGCGCTCGTCGGCACATCGCCGGAGATGCTCGTACGCGTGACCGGCAACAAGGCCGAGACGCGGCCCATCGCCGGAACGCGTCCGCGCGGTGCGACCCGTGACGACGATACAAAGCTGGAGCGGTCGCTCCTCGCCGATCCCAAAGAAAACGCCGAGCACCTCATGCTCGTCGACCTCGGCCGCAACGACCTTGGGCGCGTCTGCCGCAGCGGCACGGTCGAGGTGGTGAACTTCCGACGCATCGAGCGCTACAGCCACGTCATCCATCTCGTCAGCGATGTCGAGGGTGTGATGCGCGAGGATCGCTCGCCGGTCGACGTGTTCCTCTCCTGTTTCCCGGCCGGCACAGTCTCGGGCGCGCCGAAAATCCGGGCGATGGAGCTGATCGATCGATTCGAGAAAACGCGCCGCGGACCGTACGCCGGCGCCGTCGCCTACATCGGCTTCTCGGGAAATCTCGACTCGTGCATCACGATCCGCACGATCGTCCTCGCGAACGGCCGCGCGTACGTGCAGGCCGGCGCGGGAATCGTGTTCGATTCCGACCCGGCCACCGAGTTTCAG
>DASVHS010000469.1:0-3608 GCA_036382495.1 Thermoanaerobaculia bacterium
CGTTCCCGAACTACAACCCGTTCACCGTTGCCCCGACGACTCAGTCTGCGAGCGTCGCGTTCAAGTGCGTGAAGAAAACCAACGCGACCGACACGTACAAGATCTGGTTCAGCGCGACCGGCGGTAACATGGTCAACGGTGTGAACACTCTTGGTTACACACTCACCGACAGCACCAACAACCCGCTCCCGACCACGGCAGCGACTTCAACGACGGTTGCGGGAACCCCGGGCGTCGGCGTCGCAGCCGGTTACTCGTTCACGGTCAACGGCTCAATCGCCGGGCAGCAGGACGTCCCGACCGGCCTGTACCAGGACACGGTCGTTGCCAACGTCGAATACTGATCCGCGGCAGCATCACGAGGTGTAATGAATCGTCAGAGATTGCTTCGTCACTTTGCAGTGTGCGTCCTCGGCCTCCTCATCGTGGGGGCCCGGGACGCCAACGCCTCGGCGTTCACGGTCACTCCAGTCAGGATTTTTCTCGGGGCGGGTACGACCAGCGCGCTCTTGACGGTTCGAAACGACAGTACGGAACCCATCAGTTTTCAGATTTCTCTTCGCGCATGGAATCAGGCTCCGGACGGCGATATGCAGCTCAGCGACACGAAAGACCTGGTGTTCTTCCCGGCGATGATGGTTCTTCAGCCGGCCGAAGAAAAAAGGGTCCGCGTAGGGTCGGCATTCAAAGCGGCAGTCACGACGGAGCGCAGTTACAGAATCTTCTTTGAAGAATTGCCGCCGCCGCAGGTGACCACCGCAACAACGGGGACAGCCGGCGGGGCTCAAGTCCGGGTGTTGACGAAGATGGGCGTTCCGATCTTCGTGCAGCCGCCGGCGCCTGTCGTCAAAGCCGACCTCACGAATGTGAGTGTCGCCGACCGGTCGGTTTCATTCGACGTGCGGAACATCGGCAACTCGTTTTTCATCGTGAATGGAGCGACGGCGACCGGACTCTCGAAGAGCGGCGCCACGACGTTCACGAAACAGCAGGATGGTTGGTACGTTCTAGCCGGTGGTACCCGCCATTTTCAACTCGCAATCCCGGCCGAAGCGTGCGCAGGCACAGATCGAATCCGCGTGAACATTGCATCGTCGCTCAGCGACGAGAAGGGAAACCCGAGTCCGATGTCCGTGGAAGTGGCCGTCCCGGCCGCAGCCTGCGCGACATCAGCCACAAAGTGACTCGGCAAACCTCATGAGACAGTCAGGAACGATCGCGCTGCTTCTGGCGAGCACAATCGCCACCGCGGCGCCGGCACTCGGTGACACCCTCGGGGCGCGCATGGATGTGAGCGCGACCGTCACCACGAACTGCCGCCTGGTCGTTCCGCCGCTCACGTTCGGCATTTACGATCCGCTCGCCGCTCACTCTGTACAGCCCGCCGATGCGTCGGTCGACGTCCAGGTGAGCTGCACGCGCAACACGGCCGCAAGCATCTCGTTCGACTTCGGTCTTCATGCGACGACCGGAAACGGCCGCGGCATGAATGGCCCGGGCGCCGAAATACTCCAGTACCAGATCTATCGCGACGCAGGCCACACGCAGATCTGGGCGCAGGGGAGTGATGCGTTCCGCCTCACGACTCACGGCGTCTCCTCGCCGGATCAACTGACTGTCTTCGGACGCATCCCGCCGCGCCAAGAGGTCGGACCAGGAGCGTACACGGACGTCCTCACGGCGACGGTCGATTTCTGAGGTCGCCTTGACTCGTGCGACGGCGTGGGTGCTGCTGGCGGTCATCATCATGATTACCGTTGAGGCTCGAGGACAGGCGGACCAGCGAGCGCTGTTGCCGGTCAAGGTCAATGAAACCGCTCGTGGAGACGTGCTCGCTCTCGTCGAGGGCGACGACGTCTTCCTGCCGAAAACATTTCTCGATCCATTCGGGCTGCCTCTCGAACACGCGACGTCGAAAACGGTCGAAGGCGAGGTCGTGATCTCGCTTCACTCGCTGGCCCCGAACCTCACATTCAAGATCGACCCCGTCGACCTCGTTCTCGCGATCACGGTCGATCCGCGCTTTCTCGGCCGGGAAACCCTTTCCGCCCAGCGTCAGGCGAACGTCGCTCTCGATCGAGGAGGCGATCCCAGTATCTTCTTCAACTACGCCGTCAACGGACAGAAGTTCGACACGCCGGCACTCTTCACGGAATTCGGAGCGAGCAGCGATAATCGCTTTTTCTACAACGGGCTGTCACGTTCCACGACCGGTCAGATCCTCCGCGGACTGACGTACGTGAACATCGATTCTCCGCACAACCTGCGACGCTGGACCGGCGGCGACGCATTCGTCGGCTCCGACATCCTCGGCGGAACGCTCGATATCGCCGGCGTGACGCTGTCGCGCCAGTTCTCGCTGCAGCCATACCTGATTCGCTCGCCGGCACTCGACCTGACAGGCGCCGCGACGACGCCGTCGACGGTCGAGGTCTACGTCAATGGTCAGCTGACGAACCGCATTCAGGTCGCACCAGGTGTCTTCACCCTGCACGATCTGCCGGCGACAGGCGGTGTCGGCGACACGCGTCTCGTGATTCGCGATGCATTCGGCCGCGAGACCGTGCAGGACACTTCGTTCTATTACTCGACCTCGATTCTCCGGAAGGGATTCTCGGACTACGTGTTTTCCGCGGGAGCAATCCGGAACGACTTCGGTCGAAATTTCGCATTCGACGGCGCGGGAACGCTCGCGCAATACCGCCGCGGCGTCACGGACCGGCTGACCCTCGGCGGCCGCTTCGAGGGCGGTGAACACATTGTCAGCGGCGGTCCGCGCGTGACGTTCGCAACGCCGATCGGCGACTTCGACGCCGGAGCGGGCGTGAGCCGCGATCGCGATCTGAGCGGTCACGCCGAGTCATTCGCCTATCGTTTCAACGCGCCGCGGCTCAGCTTCGGTCTCGCCGCGGTCAACCGGTCGGATGACTACGCGACACTGTCGATGCCCGCAGCGAACGATCGGACCATCCGCGACTGGAACGCATTCGTCGCCACCAACCTCGGTCTTCTGAGTCTCGGTGTCGTCGGCTCGCGCAACGACACGCGCAGCGGAGTTCGTTTCGACCGGCTGGCGCTGCAGGCGAACGCACCGATCGGCCGCTTCGGAAACGTCTTCGCATCGGCGGGCACCGTTGATCAGAACAACAAGCGTGAGCCCGAATACAGGCTCGGCATCACGATCGCGCTCAGTCACAGCACGACGGCGGATGTGCTCGTGCAACGAAGTGCGGGGCAGGATGGCGTTCGCGCCGAGATCCGCAAGCCGCTCACGCTCGCGAACGGTTACGGCTACACGCTCCAGAACGACACGATCTCCGACGCGCGGCTGGTGTCGTTGCAGTATCAGACCTCGTTCGGTCGCTACGAGATCGACGCCGATCCGCGAAACTCGGATCTGACGTCGTATTCGATCGCCGGCGGGCTCGTCTCGATCGGCCGTACCGTCATCGCCAGCCGCGCCGTCCAGGACAGCTACGCCCTTGCTCGAGTCGGCGTTCCCGGCGTGCGGATTTTCGCCGGCAACCAGGAAGTCGGCCGGACAACGGCGGGCGGCGACTTGCTCATCCCCAATCTTCTTCCGCACTATCTGAACGTTCTGCGCGTTG
>DASVHS010000470.1:0-8558 GCA_036382495.1 Thermoanaerobaculia bacterium
GCGAGCAGGCGCACGGCGGCGGCGGTGATCGTGACGGCGATCAGCAGCCGGACGACGGCGCGTTCACTCACGAAAGCGGCCCGTTTCGAAACTGCTCGACGACGTCCTTGATCGTCCGCTTCACCGATTCTTTGCTGCTCAGTTTCGGACGCCAGCCGAGTTGCCTCATCCGCTTCGTGTCGAGCTTCACCTGTGCGACGTCGCCTTTCCATCCGCGCGGGCCGCCCGTGTACTTCACGTTGATGGACTGGCGCTTGATGCCCATCGCCTCGATCGTCCACTCCGCGATCTCGGTCACCGACGTCTGATCGTCGACCGCGAGGTTGTAGTAGTTCATCGAGTCGTGCGCGTTGCGATAGCCGAACTCCATCCCTTCGATGCAGTCGTCGACGTAAACGTACGGCTTCGACTGCGTCCCGTCGCCGAGGACGACGAGCTCGCGCGCGTTCTCGCGGAGGCGGAGGACGAAGTCGTGGATCACGCCGTGCGTCGGGTTCGGTCCGACGATGTTGCCGAATCGAAAGATCCAGCAGCGCATGTCGTAGTTGTGAGTGAACGCCGTGATCAGCCCCTCGCACGCGACTTTGCTCGCCGCGTAGAGCGAGATCGGAAGGATCGGGCCGTAGTTTTCCGGCGTCGGCATGATCTCGGGCTCGCCATAAACCGCGCCGCTCGACGAGAACACGATCTCCTTCGCGCCCGTCCGGCGCATCCCTTCCAGGATGTTGTACGTCGCGAGCGTGCCGCCTTTCAGATCGAAGTCGGTGTACTTCGTTCCGTAGCTGATGTCGCTGTTCGCGGCGAGGTGCCACACGAGGTCCGGCTCGGCCGACTCGAATAGTTTGACGAGACGATCGAGATCGAGAAGGTCAAATTCGTGAAAGTGAAAGCGATCGTGTTTGACGACGTACGCGCGCTTGCCGAGAAAGAAATTGTCGACGCCGTAAACCTCATCGCCGCGGGCGAGCAGCCGCGGGATCAGATTGGACGCGATGAAACCCGCCGCACCAGTCACCAGAATTTTCAACGCTCCGCCTCCAGATCCGCCCTCGTCTTCGCCAGCTCCTCGGGCGTCCCGATGTCGTAGAAGTCGTGGTTGACGACTTCCGCTTCGAGCTCGCGGCGAGAGGCCAGCTTCGAGTAGACCTCCTGCTCGAAGGAGCATGAGCCGTCCGGCGGAAGAAGATCGATGACGTCGCGCCGCATCACTGAGAATCCGGCGTCGACGTACGGAAGGTCCTTCGCGCTCTTGTCGAAACGAGTGATGACCCCGTTTGCGGCATCGGTGTTCCCTTCGCTCAGCCGCGGATAGATCGCCAGGCAGTTGTCGGGATGCTCGTCCACGAAGCGATCGTAATCGAAGCGGCGCAGAACGTCTCCGTATGTCAGCAGAAAACGGTCGCCAACGAGGTGGCTCGCTTCGCGGATCGCGCCGCCGGTGCCGAGGAGTTGCTTCTCGCGGCTGTATTCGATGCGGACGCCGAACGCGTCGCCGCGCCGGAAGTGCGACTCGATCACATCGGCATGATGACCGACGAGAAAGACGAACTCGCGCAACTCATGCGCCGCGAACGACTCGATCACATATTCGATCCAGGGCCGTCCGGCCACCATGATCATCGCCTTCGGCAATCCGCGCGCGAGTGCGCCGAGGCGCGTGCCGAGTCCTCCGGCGAGGATGACGACCTTCATCTTGCGGCGGCGGGCGGCGGCAGCCGCTCCACCTTGCGCGCCTTCCACAGTCTCTTGAACGTCCAGACGGTGCTCTGCCAGCGGTTCAGCGTCGTCGCTCCGACTCGTTCGCGGTAGTCGATCGGAATCTCGTCGACGCGAAATCCCATCCGATACGGGATCACGATCATGTCGACCGGCAGCGCCGGGCCGCGCGGATCCCATTGCACGCGCTCGATCATCGACTTCCGATACGCGCGCATGCCGCTGTGCACATCCGTCGTGTGAATGCCGTGCAGGATGCGCGCGCCGAGCGCAAAGACGCGGTTGGCGATGAAATTCGCGAACGGCATCGCTTTGGGACGGCGTTTCACACGTGTCGTATTGACGAGATCCGCGCCACCTTCGATGCGGCGCACAAGCTCGGGGATGACGTTGACCGGATACGTATCGTCGCAGTCGAGCGTGATGACGATGTCACCGCTGCCCTCGCGGACAGCCCGATCCATCGCCGGACCGTAACCCTGCGGCGGAAATTGGCGGATGACGCGGCAGCCGAGTTTTTCGGCGATATCGGCGGTGCTGTCGTGACTCGAGTCGACGACGAGGATCTCAGCGTTGGGAACGACGCGGTGAATATCGCGCACGACCTTCTCGATGGCGCGCTCTTCATTCCTCGTGATCATCGCGACGGTCAGCTTCATGAGATCTCGTTCGCGAGAGCGATCGCACGCTCTACGCAGACGTCGGAATTGATGTAATCGAACTGTGCGAACCGGCCCAGAAGATGGACGCCGGCCTTCTTCACGCTGTCGCGCAGCTCCGTGACGTTCTTGCGATAGTCGAGGTCGTAGACCGGATAACCGTACGTGAACCGCACGACGCGTTTGTAGTTCACGGTCTTCGGATCGATCAGGTTCATCTTCGCAAGATCGCGGATGACGCGCTCCGTGATGTCGTCGTCGCTCATCTCCCAAACGCCGTCGCCGGCGTTCGCGGTGATCTCGGCCATCGCCGACGATTGGCCTTTCGGCACGGTGCGATCGCTGAAGTTCTTCGGAAACGAGACGCGGTGAAACGGGATCTCGGGGTCGGGCACATAGATCGCCGTGTACGTGTAGTTGCGGTCCTCCGAGAATCCGAGGAGGACGTTGATGAGTGAGTTGTAGCGAAGTCGCGATAACGCGGCGCGTGCCTCTTTCGGCGCGGCGGGCCAGACCTGCATCAGCTCGTGAATCGGGATCGTCGAGACGAGCTCGTGGTACAGCCGTTCTTCACCGGTCGACGTGCGCACATGCCAGTGTTCATCGAGCCGCTCGATCTCGGTCACCGGCCACGATGTTGCGATCGATCCCTTCACGCGTTTCGCGAACGCGTGCACGACCGATTCGTATCCGCCCTCGATCGGATAAAAGAAGTGCAACTGATGCAGATACCCCTCGGTCGGAATTCCGATCGCCGATTTGACAACGTCTTCCATCGGCGGCTTCGGAATCCGCGACACGAACTCCAGTCCGATTTTCTGCGGATCGTAGTTCCAGATCTTGCGGTTGTATGGGATGAAGTATTTTTCTGAGATGCCCGCACCGAACGTCTTGTACGACCAGTCGGCGAGACTGACCGGCGTGTCGCCGGCGCGCGGATTGTTGATGTAGCCGAGAAGGCATTCGAACGTGTCTTCCTTCGGCAGCGACGCCAGGTCGTTCTCGAACGGATACTTCACCATCCGCCCTTTGAAGTAGATCTTGTTGTCGCGCCGGCGCTCGTGCACGTTGTCGCCGAGGACGCTGACCATCAGGTTCAGCACTTCCTTGTTTTTGCTGAACATGATGTGCGGTCCGGCCGCGTCGAATGTGAAGCCCTGATCGATGATGCTGCCGGAGAGGCCGCCGATGCGCGCGCGCTTCTCGAGCACGTCGACGTCGCCGTCGAGGTGTGCTGCCAGCGCGATTCCTGAAATGCCGCCGCCCAGGATGCCGACGCGGCGGTGATGTTGGCTCACGCCGTCTCCCGCGCTACCGCCAACGAGCGTTGAACCGACAGAAAACCGGCACCGATGTGCGCCACCACCTTTGTTCCCTCGGGTTCGATCGTGTAGTGCAGGCGCGGCATTCCGCGATCGGCCATGAACCGTTCGAGTGCAGCGTGATGCGTCGGGCAGTAGAGCATCAGGAATCCACCACCGCCCGCTCCGATGATCTTTCCGCCGAGAACGCCGAATCGCTGGCGAACCTCGTCATAGATCTGATCGACGACGTTCAGCGAGATCTTTGACGACATCTTCTTCTTGGTCTGCCAGTGCTCGTCGAGCAGTTGTCCCCATTCATCGTAGTTACTCGACTCGACGGCCTCGAGAATGCGATAGCCAAGCTCCTTGATGCGATGAAGACTCTCGGCGACGCGAGCGTGATCGACGCCGTCTTTCTTCTGCATCGCCTTGTTCTGATCGGAAAGCACTTCACGTGCGTCCCGTTGCGCACCGGTGTAGTAGACGTGAGTGTGAGCGACGAATTCCGCGATGTCGCTGCTGCTTGGTTGCAGTTGTCTGACGACGACTTTTCCGTCGCGCGCGATCTCGAGGATCGTCAAACCGCCGAAAGCGGCGATGTACTGATCCTGTTTCCCGATACCTTCCTTGAGGATGTCGATCTCGATGTGACACGCTTCTTCGGCAAGATTCTGGAGAGAGATGAAGTCGCGGCGATCGTGATGCAGCGCGTTCAGCAGGCCAACCAGATAGCAGCTTGATGAGCCGAGACCGGTGCCGGCGGGAAGATCAGCGAGAGAACTGACTTCGAAGTTGTTTTCGACGCCGTTGATCTTCAGAGCCTCGCGCGCAAGCTCGTGCCGCAGCTGCGAGACGTGCTCCACGACCTCGCTCTGCGTGTAGTGAAGGATCACTTTGTCACCGACAATCGGCCGATTGACGATGACATACATATACTTGTCCAAACCCATCGCGAAGATGAAGCCGCCGTTCTGAGCGAAATACGAGGGAAGGTCGGTCCCGCCGCCGCCCAGGGTCACGCGGAACGGCGTCCGCGTAACGATCACAGCTTGAACCCTGCCGCCGATGCGTCGTTGTAGAACATCTTGACCGTGTCGAGCGAAAGGTCCTCGAGCGGCTTTCCCACCATCGTCAGTTTCTTCAGGATGTCGCTCGTGACAGTGATGATGTGGCAGCCGCATTCTTCCGCGTGAAAGATGTTGAGGAGTTCGCGCGGACTTGCCCACAGAAGTTGAGCCTTCGGTTTCTGTTTCGTGATGGCGGCGCATTCCTTCATCAGAGGGATCGGATCACGGCCCGTGTCGGCGATACGACCGGCAAACACGGACACGATCGCCGGAGTGTCGGCGTGAAGAGCAGCGACCGTGTCGCGGACCTGCTTCACGGTCAGAATCGCCGTGATGTTCAGTTTCACACGCGCGTCGGACAGCCGTTTGATCAAAGGTATGGCCGACTCACCCTTCGTGTTCGTGATCGGAATCTTGACGAACACTTCGTCGCCCCATGTGCAGATCTTTCGAGCCTGACGCTCCATCTCCGCGAAGTCATCCGCGAAGACCTCGAACGAGATGGGCATGCCCGACACGGCTTTGAGCGCGTCTTTCGCGAACGCTTCGTAGTCGGTCACACCTGACTTCTTCATCAGAGTCGGGTTGGTTGTGAATCCTTTGACGATGCCGCTTTCGCGTGCCGCAACCATGTCGCGGACGTCGGCTCCATCAGAATAAAGAGCGATCTTCAGTTTTGGCGTCATCAGTCGAGCTTTCGGACGAGATCAGCGAGGTCGGCGCAGAACAGGTCCGACTTCCTGCTACCGCGCTTATCCGCTGAATGTTCATAGTTTAGCAGTGCCGTCCGGCATCCGGCATTGATGCCGGTCACAACGTCGGAGTCCTGATCGCCGACCATCCACGATCGGCGGAGATCGACGTCGTAGCGCTTCGCCGCTTCGCGGATGAAAAACGGACTGGGCTTGCGACACTGGCACGCGCCGAAGCCGTCGAGCTTCGAATCGGGATGGTGATAGCAGACGTAATCGGCGGTGATCGTCACGCCTGCGCGCTGCATCTCGTCGAGAACGCGGGCGTGCACTTCCTGCAGGTCCTCGAGCGGACATTTTTCCTTCGCGTAACTCGGCTGATTCGTGATGATGAAGAGCAACCATCCTGCGCGAATGGCCTGCTTGAGCGGTTCGGCAAAACCGTCGCGCATCTTCAGGTCACTCACGTGCCGCGGCGACTCCCATTCGCCGTGCGATGGATAGAACACGAGCTCGTCGAGCACGCCATCGCGATCGAGAAACAGGGCGCGATTCATCATTGTCATCCCGACCCTGAGCGAAGCGAAGGGGAGGGATCTGGGCGGCGCGCTGGCACACTAACGCACACGATCGATACCCCGTCCCCCAGATTCCTCCCCGTTCGCTGCGCTCAGGGTCGGAATGACATCGCGAATGGCGATGCTGCGCACGATCGTCGTGAGCTGCTCATCGACGCGGCGGAATCGCATGTAGGTGATGAAGAATGCGGAGAAGCTGAAGATGACCGATAGATAGAGAACGAGGTCGGCGCCGCGGCCGATGCCGAGAAAATGCGCGGCGCGAACGAGCAGCTCGGGATCGGCGATAGAGACCGCGGCAGCGGACCAGAGCACGATCCACGCGAAACCGATTCGGGGAGCGAGGCGCCGGCGCGCGGTCTGAATCACGATCGCGAGAACGATCAACGCGATCAGCGGGAGAGTCACGATCTGAAATGTCGTCACCGGAAGATCCTCTTCATCAGATAGTCGAATGCGATGCGAAATGCGGCCAGGCTCGATTGCCCCTTCCGCAGCGAGTACTCGGAGTAGTGAATCACGACCGGAACTTCGGTCACGCGAAGATGCAGCCGGTAAATCTGGTCGACGATCTCGCTGGCGTGAGCCATCCCGTCGATCGTGAGATGGATGCGCCCGGCAGCGCTCCGGCGCATCGCGCGCAGGCCATTGTGCGCATCGGTCAACGCCACACCTGACGTGATGCGCATGAACCGTGTCGCAATGCGCAGCATGAGACGACGCAGCGCGGGCACGTTCGACTGCAGCTCGAGAAAGCGCGAGCCGATCGCGATTTCGGCATTGTCTTTGTCCAAAGCAGTGACGAGGCGCTCGATGTCCTCGACGCGATGCTGCCCGTCCGCATCGAACGTGACCACGACGTCCGCGCCGCTCCGCACGCTGAAGTCGATGCCGGTCTGGATCGCCGCACCCTGGCCACGATTGAGAACGTGTCGAAGGACGATCGCGCCACCGCGTCGCGCCTCGGCGGACGTCGCGTCGTGCGATCCGTCATCGACGACGACGACGTTCGCATACTGTGAGCGAAGTTCGCGCACGACGTCGTAGACGGCCGAGCCCTCGTTGTACGCCGGCACGACGATGTAGACCCCGTCCCGCGTTTTCTTCACCGGATGCGTTGAAAGACCGCCTGATTCCACACCGGATTGTAGAACACGAGCCGGAATCGCCTGTCCCCCCGCACATACCGCAGCACCCTCGTATCCTCGGCCGTTGGCTGTCCGCGGACGAGAAATGTGCGCGCCTGGCTGAGATCGCGGAACTGCGGATGCTCCCAGAGGATCTTCCACCCGCGATCGATGACCACCCAGTCCGCGTCTTCGCGGATCAGCGGCGGACCTTCACCGCCGGGGATGAAGTCGACAGGACGCGCGAGCTCGACGCCGAACGCGGGATGGATCCACGTGCCGAACGCCGCGTCGATCGCGATCCGATCGTGCTGTCCGGCCCGACGATCCGCGACTTCCGCGGCGCGGAACGGATCGAATGGCACCTGCCGCGTCTGCGGGTGCTCGCGAACGAACTGCACGTAAGCCCACGGCGCGAATGCGTCGTTGCGAACATTGTCGACCGCGTAGAACGTCAACGCGATCGCGCCGATGACCGCGAGCACGCTCGACGCGCGCTGCGCGAGCGGCCCGATCGTCCATCCGAACACGATCGGCACGACAAACAGCGCGTAGCGCGGCAACGAGATCGAGAACATGCCGTGCGGCTGAAAGTTCACTGGCAACATGATCGCGAACGCGACGAGGACCGATGCGGTGATGAGAAACGCCTCGAGACTGGCGCGCCGTCGAACGGCAATCATCGCGAACGGCATCGCGATCGCGCAGAGCGCAAACGGAATGCCGAGGTGCGAGAAGAAGAGCTCGTAGCGACGCCAGAACCAGGGGCGATCGGCCCAGGGAACCGGCAGCTCGGTCGCCTTCGGCGCGAACGGCGCGGCGAGCAGCACGTACGGGCCCTGCCAGAGATTCGACCAGTCGCCGTACGCGATCACCGTCTCATGTTTGATGCCCGCGTCGACGCCGATCACCGTTCGTTCATTCACGAAGTTCGAGATGTAAACCGCGCCGCCGAGCAGCAGAAACGCCAGTACACCGGCGCCGGCTGCGATGGCCAGTTGCCGCGGCTTCGCACGCCAGATCAGCGCGGGTGCGATGCAGATCGCGACTGCCGCAGCCTGAGGCTTCGTTCCAACCGCCGCCGCGAACGCGATCACCGTCATCACCAGCGCACGCAATTCCATTGTTGTGATGAAGCGTCCCGCGGCGACGAGCGCGGAAACGATGAAGAACGCCGTCATCAGATCGTTCTTGTGAGCACCGCTATGCAGCAATGCCACCGGTAGCCCGGCCGCAAAGAGCGCAACGAGCGTCGCATTCGATTTCCACCAGCGCTCCGCGAGCGCGGCGGTCGCGATCACGAACCGAACATAGAAGATGACCGAGATCCACTCCGTGATCGTGTCGCGATGCTGAAGGACGATCGTCTCCGCGAGCAGCATCTCGTAATTTGCCGGGATGTTGCGGATGCGCGC
>DASVHS010000471.1:0-2408 GCA_036382495.1 Thermoanaerobaculia bacterium
AAGTCCGCCGTAGCGAGAACCACTGTTTGTGAAATCTATGCCCAGGAGGAGGGACGCGTGGACGAGCGGCGCTGGTTGTAGCAATCGCGGCAGTAGACCGGCTTGCCGCTGACCGGCGTGAACGGAACTTCGGTGGCCACACCGCAGCTGTCGCAGGTAACGCTGACCATCGAGCGCTCGCGTGAGCCCCCGTTTCCGTCGCGCGCCATCTTGCGCTTATCGCGGCAGTTCTTGCATCGCTTCGGCTCGTTGGTGAAGCCGCGCTCTGCGTAGAAAGCCTGTTCGTTCTTGCTAAAGATGAATTCCTGTCCACAGTCAGCACATGCAAGCGATTTATCGTTAAAAGTATCCATGAACCTTTGATCTCCTAATGAACTACGACTTGTTGCTTTTTGAAACTCGGTATGCCGCAGCGCTACGTTCGCGTGCGGGGTGCCGCGACGTTTCCCCGCAATGCTCCTGTGTTGTACGACGGAATCTGGTGATCGCCCCCTTCCGCACGAAAAACACACGACTCCTCAACGTCTGCTGCTGTTCCTCGATTGATTTGTTTGGAGTCGCTGGTCCGCTTTCTAGCATAGGTTGTCCAATGAGCGCAACGAGTTACGTCTAGATGCAAATAACGTCAAGACCTTGACCAGCAATGAACAATCACAAAATTCGCGTCGGCGTCGCCGGTTGGAGTTACACCGATTGGGAAGGCACGGTTTACCCCCGGCACACATCGAAGTTCGATCACCTCGCGTATCTCGCAAACTTTTTCGACACGATCGAGATCAATTCGCCGTTTTACAGGATCCCTCCTCCGACGCACGCGACGTCCTGGGTGCGCCGCGTATCAGCGAACCCCGACTTTCAGTTCACGACGAAGGTCTTTCGCGGCTTCACGCACGAAAGAGCTGCGCTCGCGCCCGCTGACGTCAAGGCGTTCCGCAACTATCTCGACCCTTTGATGAACGCGAACAGGCTCGGCGCCGTTCTTCTGCAGTTCCCATGGAGTTTCAGGAACTCTCCGGAATCGCGCGCCAGGCTCGAGGCGCTGTTCCACGCGTTCGACGAATATCCCAAAGCGCTCGAGGTGCGACACGCGACGTTTCAGAATGATGAGTTCTTCCGTTTCCTCGACGAGCACAACGTCGCGTTCGTCAACGTCGATCAGCCGATGTTCCAGGACTCGGTGAAACCCTCAGACACGACGACGGGTCCGCTCGCATACGCCCGTTTTCACGGCCGCAACTACGAGAAGTGGTTTGCTCATGATGAGAGCTGGGAACGCTACAACTACCTGTACTCGAAGGCCGAGCTCGAGCCATGGGTCGAGCGCATCAATCGAATGGCCATGGACAGAGACGCCTACGTCATCACGAACAATCACTTCCGCGGGCAGGCTGTGGTCAACGCCGCGGACCTCAAGGAAGCGCTCGGGCAGGGTGGAAACGTGCCGCCGCAATTGAAGGAAGTCTACGGAGAGCGGATTTAAGCGCCCTCTGATATATCTCGACTGGAATGCCCCGCAAAAAACGCGTCGTCGGCACCGCAGGCCACATTGATCACGGGAAAACCGCGCTCGTCAAAGCACTGACCGGCGTCGACACCGATCGCCTCCCCGAAGAAAAACGCCGCGGCATCACTATCGACCTCGGCTTCGCGAGCTGGATCACACCCGACTACCAGATCGGTTTCATCGACGTGCCCGGACACGAGCGATTCGTGAAGAACATGCTCGCCGGCGTCGGCGGGATCGACAGCGCGCTGCTCGTCGTCGCCGCGGACGAGTCGATCAAGCCTCAGACGCGCGAGCACTTCGCGATCTGCAGACTGCTCAACATCCCGACAGGCATCGTGGCCATCACGAAGAGCGATCTCGTCGAGGACGACATCATCGGCCTCGTCCGCCTCGAGATCGAAGAGCTCGTCGCCGGCAGCTTTCTCGAACGCAAGCCGATCGTGCCGGTGAGCAGCATCACCGGCGCGGGCCTCGAGGATCTCCGGCAGGCGCTGCTGACGTCGGTCGCTTCGGTCGACGATCGCGACGCGACGACGCGCGTGTTTCGACTTCCGATCGACCGTGTCTTCACGATGAAAGGCTTCGGGTCGGTCATCACCGGAACCACATTCGCGGGACGGCTCGATGTCGAATCGGAGGTCGAAGTCCTGCCGGGCGACAAACGCAGCCGCGCGCGCGGGATCCAGGTGCACGGCGATCCACGCGAGTTCGCTTCCGCGGGAGAGAGAACGTCCGTCAATCTCCCCGACATCGCGACCGAGGACCTTCACCGCGGCCAGCAACTCGCGCGCCCCGGCACATTGCGACCGTCGCAGGTCATCACCGCTCGTCTCGATCTGCTCGCCGACGCGAAACCGCTCAAAGAGCAAACACGCATCCGCTTCCACCACCTCGCCGCCGA
>DASVHS010000472.1:0-3103 GCA_036382495.1 Thermoanaerobaculia bacterium
TTGTGCGAAACTTCTCGACCCCGGAGGAACGAAACGGCTTGAGGATGTACTGCGAATGGTGTTTTGAGCGCGTCGATATCCATCACGCGGATGCGCCGTACGCCGAAGTCCTGCAGCACTTCATGAGCTGCACCCATCGTCCCCCGCTTCTCACCGAAAAGCAGATCACCGGCCTCGCCCACCACATCGCCGGGCTCGTCGGCGACAACGCCGAATTTGCGCTCCGCGTAAAGCTCGCTCTGGCCGGATAGCCGCTAGCGGACGTCTTCCGGTGGCGCCGGTTTCGCGAACAGGTATCCCTGGCCGAAATCGCAATTGAGCGACACCAGCAGCTCCTTCTGCTCCTTCGTCTCGATCCCTTCCGCGATGATGTCCAGCGTCAGTCCGTGACCCAGGCCGACGATCGACCGGATGATCTCGACGTTCTTCGACTCCCGCGCGGCGCGCACGAACGAGGAGTCGATCTTCAGCGTGTCGATCGGGAAGCGGTGCAGGTAACTCAGGGACGAATAGCCCATGCCGAAGTCATCGAGCGCAATCCTGCAGCCCAGTGCCCTCAGTCCGTTCATGACGACGAGAGCGGCGTCAGGGTGCTGCATGATCACGCTCTCGGTGATTTCGAGGTGCAGCAGCTCCGGATCCACTCCACACGACTCGAGAACCTCGCGAACGTCGGCGAGCAGGTCGCCTTGCGCGAAATGGCGGCTGGAGATATTGACGCTGACGTAGCAGGGGTGCCATCGCGACGCCTGCTTGCACGCCTCGCGGAGAACGAACTGGCCGATCGGAACGATGAGGCCTGTCTCTTCCGCGATCGGGATGAACTCGGCTGGCGACACGAGTCCGCGCAGCGGATGTTGCCAGCGGACCAGAGCCTCGTATCCGACGATTTCCTCCGTGGGCAGCCGCACGATGGGCTGATAAAAGACGCGCAACTCGCCGCGTTCAATCGCGCGCCGGAGATCGGTCTCGACCTGGAGCCGGGCCACGACGTCCGCGCGCATGTTGGAGTCGAAGATCTCCGACCGCGCACGTCCCTGCGCTTTCGCGCGATACATGGCTGTGTCGGCGTCGCGGACGATGTGCTCGGGCCCTTCGTAGTCGGGACCGCCGATGATGATGCCGACGCTCACCGAGGCGAAAATCTCGGTATCGGCGACGCGGAACGGCGCGGAGATCTCTCGCTGAATCCGCTCCGCCGCCCGCCGCGCGTCGCTCGGACCGCTGATCTTTTCGACGAGCACCGTGAATTCGTCACCACCGAATCGCGCCACCGTATCGACCGCGCGCACGCAACGCAGCAGGCGCTCGCCGATCGAGACAAGGAGCTGATCGCCGGCGACGTGCCCGAGACTGTCGTTGACGTTCTTGAAATGGTCGACGTCGAGGAGCAGCACGCCGAACGTCTGCCGCTCGTCGCGCCGCCGACGAGTCAGCGCCTGACCAACGCGGTCGAGAAACAACGCGCGATTCGGAAGACCAGTCAGCGCGTCATGAAATGCGTTGTGCCGCAGCTGCCTCTCCGCGGCCCGCTGCTCCGTGACATCGGAGCCGATACTCGCCGTTCCGAGGATGCTTCCCTGCGGATTGCGGAGGACCGTGTTGTTCCACATGATCGTCCGGCGCTCCCCCGACTTCGTCACGACCTCCATCTCCAGATGCGCCGCGACCACGCCGCGGCCGATCGTGGAGTCGAAGCCGCGTGACGCTTCCTCGCGCTGATCTTCGGGAAGAAACAGCTCGAAGAAGTTGCGGCCGACGACATCGTCCTTCGTGTAGCCGGCCACCTGCAGCAGATAAGGGTTGCAGTACGTGACGATGCCGACGATGTCGAGCAGCACAGCCGCGAGCTCGATCGTATCGAGCATCTCCCGGAACCTCCGCTCCGACTCGCGCAGCGCCTCGGACGTACGGCGCCCTTCGTCGACGTCGATCGCCATCGTCATCCGCGCGCGTCGTCCCGGCAACTGGATGTCGTATCCGCTCAGCTCGACGGTGATCACGTTCCCGTCTTTACGCTGCAGATGAATGAGGCCGTTGCGCGGAGTCGGGCTGCGCCGCTGGGACTGCGGCCGCAACTCCGGGACGGTCATCTTCATCAGCTCCGCACGTGCGTATCCATACTGAGCGAGCGCCGCATCGTTGACCGCGATCAACTCCTGGGTTTCGGCGTCCGCGATCCACATCGGATTCGGATTCCCTTCGAACAACAACCGGAACTGCTCCTCGGAACTGCGCAGGGTGGCGGTGGCGCGCGTGCGCACATGCGTCCTGCCGAGAAGATCGCCGATGCGAGCGATGACTTCGATGAGCATGTCGTCGGGCGCGATCTTCTCCGTCGCGAAGAACTCGAGGACGGCGACCGGAGCATCGATCCCGATGATCGGGAAAGCGAGTGCGGAGATCAGTCCCGCTTCGCGCGCGACGATTGCCAGCGGTCCGGGCAGCACGCCGTCCAGCTCTGATGTGGTTACGGGCACGCGCTCGGCCAATGCGCGGCCGGCGACGCCGCTCTTTGGAGCGATGAGCGTCGTCTCGACGGCACGGCGGAAATTCTCGAAACGGCGGAGATCGCCGATGAACCAGATGTCGCTCAACGTGAGGATCGACGTCGTGCCGATCGCGAGGTATGCGTGACCGACCGGCCAGCCGAGGTTCGTGGACATCTGGTCGACGGTCGCCTGAAGCGCGTCGTCGAGCGACGCTGACTCGTTTGCGGCGACCGCAACGGACTGCAGCAGCTTGAGATGCTGCTGTTTGTCGTAAACGATCCCGGTCGCGTGTTCCGAGATCGACTCGGCCGCGTCACGGGCGCGGCGCTGCCGGTCGAGACGCTTCACGAGCGTCGCGATCTCCAGCGCGTCGAACTGTTCGTCTTCCGCCATGGCGAGGGCCGGCGACTAGCTTACGGTGCCGCCGGAATCCCGGCAAGAAACTCAGACAAGGCGGCCTTCCATACCGCCGCGGCGGTGTGCGTACCGTGACCGCGCGTTTCGCTGCTGATCGGGATGAGCAAAAAGCGGCCGTGCCTGACCCGCTTGATCAGCGCCTCGACGAGGCCGAGCTCGGGCGGATTCACGAAATCGTCCGCGGAGTTGATGGC
>DASVHS010000473.1:0-5315 GCA_036382495.1 Thermoanaerobaculia bacterium
CAGCAAATGAATGGCGAACGTACGTGACCATCCTGGCCCGGGCATGTGATCATCTTGAATCGCTCTGGACGGGACGCGACATCGAGTAGTCCAGGTCAGTGGCGCGTCTTCTTCGTCGGTGTCGTCACTTTGAGATTTGGATCAGCCAGCGGCGGCGCCGCTGCCTCCTTCACGATGACGCCGAAGTCCTTGAGGGCACGCTGAGCCTCAGTGCCGGCCAGCGGGTAGAGGCAGCGATCGTCCCAGATTTTCTTGTAGAGATCGATCGACTTCTTCTTCTCTCCCGCGCTCGCGCTCTTCCTCGCCTCGGTCAGCTCGCGAGAGACCTGATCATCGCGCGCGTTCAGTTCCTCGGTCGCCATCTGTTCGACGGATCGCGGGCTCAGCGCGGCTCGCGTGTTGTTGACCTGGCGGATTACGCGACCGTCCCTGTCGATGATGAGCGCCATCGGCAGCTTCCCGGTTGCGCCGAGCTTCTCGATCGTCGCTGCATCGTCCGGTTGGACGATCTGCAGTCCCAGACAGCGCGCGCTGTCTCTGAGCAAGGAGCGCGAGCTCAGTCAGCGGCGATCGTTTCACTTCGTCGAGCGACGCCGGAAGCCAGTAGACAACGACCGGTCCTTTGACCAGCTCAGCGCCCTTCGGGAGAAACATCCATGTCACGAGATGTTCGTCGGGGTTGCCCGTGCCCGGACCCCCCGATCGGCCGCGTTGACCGCCGCGGGATTGTGCGGAGAGACTCGCGGCGGGCGCGAGGAGAACCATGGATACGATGAGGCTGCGGCCGTTCAATCATGAATGTTGGACGCCGCGAGCGGCGGAAGGATGCGCCGGCAACCGCAGGAATCCAGCCGCGGGAAAGTAATGAACGTGAGTTACTGAAGGCTGAGCAACACCAGTACTGTGCCTTCGCCTTTTTCGAGGGGCTCGAGCGCTTTCCCTACGATCGTTCCCGGCCGATGCATTTTGATACCGCTGAATTCGACCGGCTCGGAGTACATCGCGATGCCCGGCTTGTCGCTCGTGACGAGGAGATCACCGATGCGGATGGGATGCTTCGTTGCGTCGACCCTCACCGGAACACGGCCGGTCGTCGCTACCTGGACTTTGTTGGGCGCATTCTTTCCGAGCACGATACCGGCATGATCAGAGAGCACACCGGCGACAGCGGTGTCGTAGGCATGCATCGAGGCCACGACCTCATTATTCCGGGTGCGATCGAGCACCATGACCGTGCCCGCACCATTCGACTGCGACGTGCCCACCCATTCGGCGACGTCCTGCCCGTAGACCGCATTGATCACGCTCGTGCCGGTGATCGATCCCGTCACGTTCACGTCGCCGGTGACACTGAGGCGAACGTTGGCTGCCGGCGCCACGCCGATGCCGACGTTTCCGTTCATTCCGATCGTCATTCTCGGAGTCAGCACCAGACCCGCGTCAGCGCCGTCGACCGTGTCGAAAGTGATGAAACCACCCTGCGACGTCGGCGAGAAGGAGCTTCCGGCCCGGAAGGCAATACGCGATGAGTTCTGGCTCGAGAATGCACTGCCGGTATGACCGCGGCCGCCCATGACCATGAGGAAGTCGTTTGCCTGGGTCGCTTGCGGTGCGGCCACGGTCCCGCGGGCGCCGCGCCCCAGGAAGTTGACCGCGCCGCCGGCAACGGAGAATGCGGAGCCCGTCAACTGGACATTGGCACCATCCTTCACAATCTCGAGCGGAAAGGCCGGGGTCGTCGTATTCACACCGACCGAGCAGTTCACGGTGGTGAGAAACGGCGGCGTCGTTCCGACCCAGGTGCAGTCGGCGAGAAGTGCGCCCGAAGAAAGGATCATCATCGTCAGGGACACAATAACAAGGTGAACTACGTGTCCAGCACGGCGCATGTTTGGCCTCTTTTACCTGAAAGTTTTGGGACGGGAGAAACCACTCTACTCCTAAACACGACACGGAGTCCAGACTCCGAGTAACCTTCAAATACAAGGGATTCATCAAAAGGAGCGCCCCCTGAGCGCGCTGTCGTGACCTCGGGTCAGACCGGCGGACTGAGATCGATCCTCCGCGAAATAGCGCCCGCACAACTGCTTCTTCACACCGGCAAGTGCACGAGCGCGGAAATCCACGCGCCGAGGACTTCGCCGATGACGACGGCGACGACGTCGACGTAGAGGATGCCCGTCGCGGCCATCGTCGAGCGGATTCGCACCGTGCCCCACACCATCGGGAAAAGAATCAGCGGGCCGCCCAGCCCCCACCCCGCTCGCATCCAGAAGAAAATGCCCTGGCGCACGGCCACCTCGTGCCAAACGCCGCCGGCGAGAATCGCGGTGAAGACGAGAAGGAGTTTCGCGATTCCGGCGACGAGCGTTGCCACCGTCAGCCGTTTCAGCGGATCGATCGGTATTCCGCGCACGACGAGATACCAGTGGCCGAGCGTCATCGCCAGATTCACGCTGCCGAGAAGCGCGATCGTCGACACGGAGCCGAGGATGGACCAGAACAGGTTCGGGGGACGGATGGCGGAGTCGTACGCCGCGATCGACGCGATGACATACGCGAACGCGAGCAGCGCGGCCGACGCACGGAGGACGAGGCGCTTCGGATAACGCAGGACGAACCAGACGAGCGCAGTCGACACGAGCGCGATTCCGTCGAACGCGGCCAGCTGCTGCTGCCCGGCGTTGAGATGCGCCGCGATCGCGATCACCACGAGCGCGCCGCTGACGATCAGCACGAGCCGGTAAAACTTCACGCCCGCGGCGCGGCGGCCGACGAGCGGAAGAAACACGCAAAGCCCGGTTGCGAGTTGAATCGTGAAGAGCGCGAGCAGCACGTCAGTTCACGACTTCGCTTGCGCGCACGAAGCGGAAGCCCTTCGCGCGCAACTGCGGCACTTCCCTCGCCAGCACACGCAACGTGACGTCGTGTGGATGGCCGATGCCGATGGCGACGCCCTTCGTCCGCGCCGTCGCCGACAATTCCGCGAGCTGGCGATGCACCGACGCCTCGGTCTGCACGTCGTCGAGGAACACCTGGCGCGTCGCGGTCTTCACATTCTGCTCGCGCGCAACATCGGCGGCGACCGACCGCCCGCCCGTCCGTGAATCGATGAAGTACATCCCGCGCGGCAGCGCACGCATCACGTCGGTCATCACACGGCGATCGGCCGTCGCCAGCGATCCCATGTGATTGTTCACGCCGCGCGCGTGCGGGACCGCGGCGATGTTCGCGCGCGTGGCATCGGTGATCTCGCGGTCGCTCATCGAAGTCAGCACCGCGTTCTCGCCGGGCGAAATGTTCGCATCCCGCGGCTCCATCGGAAGGTGACAGAGAATCTCGAACCCGCGATTGTTCAACCGCTCCGCGACTTCGGCGCCACGCGTGGAGTTCGGCAGCACGGCGAAGTTGAGATTCGGGTCGATCGACATCGCGCGATTGATGCGCGCATCGTCGTAGCCGATGTCGTCGATGATGATGACAATTGAGGGCCCGGCCCTCACCCGCTGCTTCGCAGCACCCTCTCCCGCCGAGCGGGAGAGGGCAGGGTGAGGGTGAAGGTCAGGCCGAGGACTGACAACCGAAGCGAGGGACGCCTTGGGCGGCGCTACTTTGCGGACGAGCAGCCAGCCGAAAAAGACCAGGAGTCCGGCAACAGGAAGAATCGTGAGGGCCGCGATCGAGCGGAACGAGCTGCGCGAGGGTCCCTCACTGCCAGGCATGCGCTGGCTGGAGTTTACGCTGCTTTCTTCATCACCGCGTTCGTCGTTTCGCCGAACATCGACAGCGCCTTGTTGAGAATCAGGTCCTCACGCGGCGGCAGCGGAGCCTCGCCCGCCTTCTTCTTCGAGACCGGCTCGCGGATCGCCTGCGAAGTCAGATCGACGATCACGTCGGGGCGCACGCCCGTTTCCTTGATCGGCTTGAGGTCCGGCGTCGTGTAATGCGCGACGGTCATGTAGACCCCGCCGCCGCTCTGCAGCGGGATGAACCGCTGCACGATCGACTTGCCGTACGTCGTCACGCCGACGACTTTGCCGCGGTTGTTGCCGCGGATTGCGGCGGCGAAAATCTCGGCGCCCGCAGCGGTCGAGGGATCGGTGAGGACTTCCACATCGCCGTCATACGCGGTGGCGCGATCGGCCTGCCAGCGTTTCTGTTCGACTTTGCGGCCTTCGAGCGCGGTGATCAGGCCGCTCGTCAGCAGATCGTCGGCCGACGCGATCGCTTCATCGACGTCGCCGCCGGCGTTGCCGCGGAGATCGACGATGAGCTTGCGCGAACCCGTCTTGCGAACGTCATCGAGCGCGCTGTGGAACTTAGCCTCCGTCCCTTTTTCAAAGTACGGAATCTTGATGTAGGCAACGGCGCCGAAGTGATTCGTGGCCAGCGGGACCGGATGATACGCGGCCGGCTGGATCGTGAACTCATCGCGATGGGTCTGCCCGCCGCGAAGGACCTGAAGCTTCACGGCCCGGTTCGCGCGAAGAGCGGTGCGCATCTGCCACACGGCCATCTTCTGTGTCGGCGCGCCGTCGATCTTCTCGATGAAGTCGCCGCGCTCGATCCCCGCTTTCGCGGCCGGCGAGTCGGCGATCGCGGTGATCACGTACGCGTAACCGAAACGCTTCGTGACGACGAGGCCGATGTTGTTGTCTTCGCTGTCGATGAACGCCTTGTACGCAGCCATCTGCGTCGGCGGCACGTAGTAGCTGAACTCGTCGATCGCGTCGGTGACGCCGGAGAACGCGCCGTCCATCAGATGATCGGACGATACCTGCTCCACATAATTGCTCCGCACGAGATCGAACACCTCGGAGAAGATGCTGAGGTAGCGATAGACGTTGTTCTTCTGCGTGGCCTGGCCGAAGAGCGCGCCGCCGATGAGAAGGATGAGGAGCGCTGAAGAGACCGTGACGAATATGACTTTTTTTCTGCTCATCGACGTTATCGCAACCATTTCTGTGGATCCTCAGGATGATTGTCCTGCCGGATCTCGAAGTAGAGGTAACTGCCTGACGCGTCCTCGCCCTCGCCTACGCCTGCAATCGGCTGTCCAGTGGTGATCCGATCTCCGACTGCTACTACTGGTGAGGCGATGTTTCCGTACAGCGAGAACACGCGATTTCCATGATCGACAATGATCAAATTACCGTAACCCTTGAACCACTGCGAGAAGAGAACTGTTCCCTGGAACACGGCACGGACCTCCGAGTGAGGCGCCGCGGCGATTTTGAGGCCGTTGTTCATCGTGTAGGTTGAAAACTTCGCGTTACGCTGGCGGCCGAAGCGCTCCAGGACATTCCCGTCCGCCG
>DASVHS010000474.1:0-3500 GCA_036382495.1 Thermoanaerobaculia bacterium
CCCCGCCAAGATCGGGGATGGCGTCGTTGAAGATGAGGACCGTTTCGGCGATGGGAAACAGCACGGTGTGGTTCCGCTGCTGCACTTCCATCACCACTTCGAAGAAGCCCTCGTTGATCGAGACCAGCGTTCCGGCCTTCCCTTTGACTTCGAGGGTGCGATTGAAAACCGAGACTTTGGAAGGAATCTCCATGCGCGGCTAACAGTACGGGCGCATGGAGCCGGAGTCAACCTTGTCGTTGCCGGTGACCTGTTGCCGGTTGCCGGTTGACTGGCAACCGGCAACCGGTAACGAACTACTGTTTCTTGTCGCTGGTCTTCTTGGTGGCGGGCTTCGTCGTCGAGGCAGGCTTCGTGGATGTGGCCGGCGCCGTCGGCGCTGCTTCCATCGCCGGTGCGGCCGGAGCCGGCACCGCGAAGTACGCTTCGTTGAACGTCACGTTGGCGTTTTTCTTCATCGTGTCGAGCGTCTCTTTCAAGCGGCGCTGGCGCTCGCTCTTCTCGAGCGTGGCCTTCACCTGCGCAAAAGGAGTCGAATCATGCGCGTCGACTTTGATCACGTGGTAGCCGTACTGCGTGCGCACCGGACCGACGATGTCGCCCACTTTCGCGGCAAACGCGGCTTTCTCGAACTCCTCGACCATCTGGCCGTGGCCGAACGAGCCCAGCTCACCGCCGCGCGCGCCTGAGCCCTTGTCGTCGGACTCGGCCTTCGCGAGGTCTTCGAACTTCGCGCCGCCTTCGAGCTTCTTCTTGATCTCCTCAGCCTTTGCTTTCGCTTCGGCTTCGGTCAGCTCTTTCTTTCCCGGCTGGGCGGCCGGGCTGCCTTTGAACGCGATGAGGACGTGACGCGCGGTCACCTTCTCGTAGTCGTTCTTGTTCGCGTCATATGCCTTCTGCAGATCGGCGTCGCTGAGCGTGATGCCCTTCTCGATCTTCTGCAGTTCCGCGTTCGCGACGAGGTTCTCGCGCATCAGCGCCAGTTGCGACGTGACTTCCGCGTCGTTCTGCAGGTTGTCCTTGAATCCCTGCGCCGACAGCATCTTCATCCGCAGGTAATCCTCGGCGAACTGCTTTTTGCCGGGTCCCGTGGCGAACTGCTGATACTCGGCGGGAAGCGTCTTGATCGCGTTCTCGAACTCCGACTGACGGATCGACACATCGCCTGCCGCGATGATGATGGGATCGCCGGTCGCGGCCTGCACCGCCGGTGTGGCTGTCGGCGCCGGCTTGTCCTGCGCCATTGCGCCCATGGCGCTGAGCGCGAGGAGCGCAATGATCATGGTGGTTTTCTTCACAACATCTCCTTTGTATTGATGGAACTCCAGAGAGGAACGGTTAGGGCACGGCTGTCATTCCGACCCTGAGCGAAGCGAATGGGGAGGAATCTGGGTGGCGGGAAACCGAGCTTCCCATCCCCCAGATTCCTCGCTCACGCTCGGAATGACTAGATCTTCCTGACGGCCTCGGCCATCCGGCGGACGCCCTCTCTTATCCGCTCCATCGACGTCGCGTAGCTGATGCGCACGCAGTCATCGCCTCCGAAAGCGATGCCGGGCACGACTGCGACACGCGCCTCGTCGAGAAGAAACGTCGCGAACGAAGTCGAGTCGTGGATCCCGCCCTTCCCGTAAAACGACTTCACTTCCGGGAACACGTAGAACGATCCGTCCGGCTCGGCGCAACGGAATCCTTCGATGTCGTTGAGCGCCGGCACGAGGAAGGCGCGACGTTCCGCATACGCCGCATGCATTTCGCGGACGGAAGCGTCATCACCGTTCAGCGCCTCGAGCGCCGCGGCCTGCGCAATCGACGATGGATTCGAAGTCGAGTGGCTCTGAATCTTGCCGAGCGCGGAGATGATCTCCGGATGCGCCACCGCGTAGCCGAGACGCCAGCCGGTCATCGCGAATGTCTTGGACATCGAGTTGACGATGATGATGTTCTCCGGGTACTTCTCGAACCAGCTCATCGCCGACACGTGCTTGATGCGGTCGTAGACGAACAGCTCGTACGTCTCGTCGAAAATCAGGAAGAGGTCGCGCGAGACGCACCATTCGATGATCTTGCGCAGCTCGGCTTCCTCGATCACCGCACCGGATGGGTTGCACGGTGAGTTGATGATCACGCCGCGCGTCTTCTTCGTCGCAACGCGCTCGATGATCTCGAGTGTCGGCCGGTGGTGCGCGGACTCCTCTGTCTGCGCGAAAACGGGCTTGCCGCCGGCGAAGGCAACCTGGTCGGGGAAGCTGACCCAGTACGGCGCGGGAATGATCACTTCATCGCCGTCCGTGACGAGCGACAGCATCAGGTTGAACAGCTCCTGCTTGCCGCCCGATCCGGCGATCACGTTGTCGGTGACGAGGTGGGTTCCGTACCGTTTGTTGTACCGCGCTGCAATCGCATCACGCAGAGCCTTCGTGCCGTTCCCGTGCGTGTACTTGGTGAACCCCTGATCGATCGCGCGCTTTCCCGCGTCGGAAATGTGCGCGGGAGTGCGGAAGTCGGGCTCGCCCGGACCGAAGTCGACGAGGTCGATTCCCTTCGCGGTCAGTGCGCTCGCGCGCGCGAGCACCGACAACGTCGGCGACTCGGAGATGCCGAGGACTCGTGGGGAAAAGCGAATCTCACGTTTGATCGCGGTGCTCAACGCGGGCTCCGCATCCTTTTTACCACCACATCAGGCAAATCGGCGCGCCAACGTTGCGCGAAGACCGGTCCATGCCTTCGGCGCGCTGCGATCCCAGACCATCATCCGGATCAGCTCGATCACGCACCAGCCGAGGTAGACGTAGATCATCACGTGACGGCTCGCGGGTAAGCAGAACTGCACGAGCCAGAACACGAACAGCACCAGCGCCTCGTGAAACTTCAGCTCGAGATTCAACAGCAGCAGAAATCCGAGGAAGCTCTGCAGGATGGTCAGCAGGATTTCCTGGCGCTGCATTCCGTCAAATGAGAGCGGCTTGATCGTGCCGGCGCTGATGACGAACAGGATCGGGATCATCGCCGAGAGAATGCTCCACTGGTTGATGTTCGACGAGACCATGTTCATCAACGCGACATTCGCGGTCTTCACCTTGCGCGCCCAGTAGAACGCCGACAGCTTCTCGGGAAACTCGGAGAGAAACGGCGCGACCCATTGCACGAAGACAAACGTCGAGACGCCGAGCGATCCCGCGATCGCCAGCATGGAGTTCAGGAACGGATGCGCCGCGAAAAACAGGATCACGCCACCAGCGATGAACAGCGCCCAGATCGCGACGGCGCGTTTTCCCTGCGGCATCGCCAGAATCTTCCGCGGCAGGGCGCCGAGGTCGTCGAGCGATTCTTCGTTTTCCTCGCGCGGAGGGATTTTCCAGAGAACGAATAGATAGAGGACGTAAGCACCCGTTAGCGGGAACGCGTCCCACAACGTCAGCGAGCCTTTCCACCAGATGAACGCAAAATAGAGGATCGGCAGCAGCAGGCCGAAGACTTCGACCGAGTGCTCTTCTTCG
>DASVHS010000475.1:0-6967 GCA_036382495.1 Thermoanaerobaculia bacterium
GCGTCCTCGGCTTCTCGGTGTAGATCGCGAGGAGCTGCTTGCGAAGGTGAGCGTTCTGTCGATTTCGATCGATGTTCGTCTGGCACTCGGCGATCGCGTCGTCGAGGAGCATGAGTTTTTCTTTGTAGCTGACCATCAGCGGTGAGTTGTTCTCTTCGATCTTCGAGTCCGCGACGTTTTCGAGATGATCGATGGCGGCGAGATGCGCCCGTTCCGCCTGTTCGACTTCATCGAGCGCGCTGACGCGGATGATTTCGCGATCGAACGCCGCGTCGCGCGAATGTCTTGCGGCGAACCAGCTTCCCGCGCCCAGTCCGGCGGTGAGCACGACGGTGGCGGCGACCCGCCAGGTGATGGCCATGAATCGGGTTCGCTTCTCCGCCGCGAGCGCGCGCTGAATGCGCGGCCACAGCATGTCGCTGCGCCAGTCCGCCTGAAGCGTCTGCGCGGTTGCACTGATCTCGTTCCACTCGGTCAGCTTCGCCGCGCATTCGGGGCATCGGCGCGCGTGCTGCGCGGCCAGCTCCATCGAGCGGGGATCGCCCTCGAGCAGAAGATCATCGATGTTGTTGCAGTTGACGTTCATTTCCGCGTTGCCTTCCACTGCTCCTGAAGTTGTTTTTTCGTGGAGAAGAGAATCCACTTCGAGTTGCCTTCGGTGATGTCGAGAATCGATGCGATCTCCGCGTGACTCAGCCCTTCGATCTCGAAGAGCGTGAACACCGTCCGGCGCTGCTCCGGCAAGTCGTTGAGAAGTTTTCGCAGCGTGAGCTTCTTTACGTCGTCGACATTCGGTGCTGTGCGCTCGGCGGTCTCCGGGATGTCGTCGATCGCCGACTCGTTGCCGCGCCGCTTGCGCTTCCTGAGGATGTCGAAGCACGTGTTGATCAGGATCCGGTGCACCCAGGTCGAGAACGACGCTTCTCCGCTGTAAGTCGACGCGGCCCGATGAATCTTGAGAAACGTCTCCTGCACCGCATCTTCGGCGTCTGCTGCGGTTCCGAGGTGGTTGAAGGCGATCGATTTCATTTTCTTGCCGTGCTGTCGGTAGATCTGTTCAAAGACCAGTGAGTCTCCGGCCGCGCAGGCCGCGGCCATCCGGCGATCGTCGTGCGTCTCGGCGATGTCTTCTCTGGTCACGGTTTCGTGGACCGCAGAGAAGCCGGCGTGAATGGTCGCTTCCTGCATCGGTCTGGTTGGATAGACGTAGGCATGGTGGAAACGTTAGAAAAGTCATTCCGAGCGTGAGCGAGGAATCTGGGTGGAGGAAAAGGCCCCGCCGCCCAGATTCCTCGCTCACGCTCGGAATGACATCTACAATTCATCGATCGACTTCGGCCAATCCCCATGCAGCAGTCGCGACAGCGCGCGATCCGCGAGCAGTTTCCCGCCGGTCTGGCAGCGCGCGCAGTAGTTCGTCTCGTTTTCGGCGTAGACGATTCGCTGGACTTTTGTTCCGCACACAGGACACGGTTCGTTGTACTTGCCGTGCACGGCCATCTCCGGACGGAACGCGGTGACTTTCTCGGGAAAGCGGTCGCCGGCATCGGCACGCAGCCGGTCGGTCCATTCGGTGAGGACGCTCTTCGTCGCCTCGAACAATTCCTCGACTTCGTCGTCGGACAGGTTCGTCGTCATCTGCACCGGCGAGAGTCGCGCGCGATGCAGGATCTCGTCGGAGTACGCGTTGCCGATTCCGCTGAAGAGGTGAGGATCGGTCAGCGACCGTTTGAGTGTGTGCCGCTCGCGCCGGAGCGCGTCGCGAAACTGATCGAGCGTCGTGTCGAAGATCTCCATTCCGCCCGGATCGAACTGCTTCAACTCCTCTTCTCCTCGCACGAGATGCAGAGACGCCCGGCGTTTCGCGCCCTGCTCGGTCAGCGCGAGCGTTCCCGAAGTGAAATCGAACGCGGCCAGTCCCGCTTTTCCGCCGGGGATCTTCGCGCCCGGTGCGAGCCACTTGAACCTTCCGGCGATCATCAGATGGATGACGAGAAAGAGTTTTTCCTCGAGCTCGATCACGATCCTCTTCCCGATCCGGCGCAGCCCGACGACTCGCTTCCCGACGAGATCGGCCGGAGAAGGCGTCACCGTCCGCAGCAGAAAAGGACTGCCGAGGCGGATGCGGAGCAGCTGTTCGCCGAGGAGTCGGCGTGCGAGGGCTTCCAGGTAGACGGTCACGTCGGGAAGTTCCGGCATGCGGTGCGGATTATGTTTGCAGATGCGCTCGACAGTCTCGTTTCTGATCGGTTGCGTGATCGGCGCGACCGCGATCCTGCTCTACCTCACCGAGACGCAGAGGCTGGTCAGTGCGGCGCCGGTTGCTGGGTCGCTGGGTCGCGGGGTCGCGGGGTCGCCGGGCATCGCGGTTGCGAACGAGCCCTTGATCATTCCAGTCGAAGGGATCACGGCGGATCACCTGAAATCAAGCTTCGACGAGAGTCGTGGCGGCGGCTTCCGCGTTCATCACGCGCTCGACATCCTTGCTCCTCGCGGCACGCCCGTGCTGGCCGCGGTTTCCGGCACGATCCGCAAACTGTTCGTCAGCGGCGCGGGCGGAATCACGATCTACGAGTTCGATCGAGCGGAGGAGAAGTGCTACTACTACGCGCATCTCGATCGATACACGAATCTGCTGCACGAAGGGCAGGTCGTCGAGCAGGGTGATGTGATCGGCTACGTCGGCACAACCGGCAACGCGCCCGCGAATACGCCGCACCTGCACTTCGCGATCACGGTCCTGACGCCGTCGAAGGAGTGGTGGAAGGGCGAGCCGATCGATCCCTTTCCGCTGCTCGTTCAATCCGCTACGACACGCGCTTCAGCGCCTCGGTGACATCCTTCGCGCCCGGCGCGAGCTTCAGCGACGTCGTGTACATCTGCTTCGCCTCGGCCTTGTGGCCCTGTTTCTCGTAGATCTGACCGAGCCAGTACCACGCGCGCGCCAGCGGCGGTTCGCTTTCCTTGTCATTCGGCGTGTACGCGAGATATTTGCGCAGTGCTTCCTCGCCGTGCACGTAGTTCGTTTCCGCGAGAGCGGCGACGTGGCCGATCTGGAACCATCCCGGCATGAACGCCGGATCGAGCCGTACCGCCGTCTCGTACTCTTCGGCGGCCTGCTTGTAGTTCTTCTCGCTCATCAGAAAGATCCCGAGCGACTGGTGGGCCTTGGGCGAGTTCGGTTGCTCGCGGACCGCGTCGTAGTACTCCTTGCGTGCGAGATCCGGTTTCTTCTGTCGCGTGTAGACGATCCCGAACGCGCGATGCCCCTGCAACGCATCGCGCTTCCTCACCTCGGCGGCCTGCTGAAGGGCCTTCTCTTCGCTGCCGCCCATGAAGCCGGGCGCCTGCATGTAGTACTCGATGAGGGCAAAGCGCGCGTCGGTCAAGTTTGGATCGAGCTCGACGGCGCGCTCGAATTCGGCGTGTACCTTCGACGCCAGGCCTGCAGCGCTGAACATGCTGGCTTTGGACGCCTGGGCGCCGTAGGCACGACCGAGCCAGAAGTGGTACTCGGCGTTGTCCGGCTTGATCTTGACGAGCTGCTCGAATAACTCCGCAGCCTTGTCAGGCTCGTTCTGCAGTAAGGCCTGCTTGCCCGACGCGAACATCTGGTCGTGCGTGGCGCCGGAGAGCGAGAAAGCAACGCACAGGACGGCGATTGCGATCAGAAAATGTTTCATTGACACAACCTTGTACGCAGTTTGGTCACCGCGGTTTCGTAGAATGTCGGCCGCCTTATGTCTGAGACGCTGATCCCGATCTTCAATGCCGAGGCGCTTCGTGATGCGGCGAAGAATGCTCTCACGGAGGCGCGCCGCCTGTTCAAGGAAATCGAGGCCATCCCGGTCGATCAGGCGAGCGCGCGCACGATCCTCGACTCGTGGGATCGTGCGGCGGTGCTGATCGAGGACGCGTTCGGAGCGATCTCGCTGCTGAACAGCGTTCACCCCGATCAGGCCGTGCGCGATGCGGCCGACGAGGCGCTGCTCGAGGAGTCGAGCTTCCTGACCGCGCTGTTCCAGAACGAGGCGTTGTTCGAGCGTGTGCGCGCGGTGAAACCGCATTCGATCGCCGAGAAGCAGTTGCAGAAGGACCTGCTCGAAGCGTTCGAAGACAGCGGCGTCGCGCTACCGCCCGGGCGCCGGGCCCGGTTCAAAGCGATTTCCGACCGGCTCACGGAGCTCTCGCAGGAGTTCGCGAAGAACATTCGCGAGAACACAACCAAGCTGACGTTCACGCCGGCCGAGTGCGACGGGTTGCCGCAGTCGTGGCTCGACCGTGTCCCGCGCGATGAGAAGGGGAACATTGTCGTGGGCTTCGACTATCCCGACTACATCCCGTTTCTTACGAATGCGCGCAACGAGGCGGCGCGCAAGCGCTACTACATCGCGTACACGAACCGCGGCACGACGAAGAACCTGGCCACGCTCGACGAGATCGTCGCGCTTCGAAAAGAAATCGCCGATCTGTACGACGTCCCGAGCTTCGCGCATTACGTCACGAAGCGGCGGATGGTCGAGAACCCGGAGACCGTCCTGAACTTTCTCGGCGAGGTCCACGCAGTCGTCATGGAAGCCGAGATCCGCGACCTCGCCGAGTTGAGTGTCGTGAAGTCGGAGATGACCGGCGAGCCGGTCGAGCGCGCGAACATCAGTCGGTGGGACATGTCGTTCTATCGCGAGCGGCTTCGCGAAAAGCGTTACGCGATCGATCAGGAAGCGTTGCGCAAGTATTTTCCGACCGCGGCGTCAGTCTCCTGGATGCTCGACATCAGCGAGCGTCTGTACGGATTGAAATTCGAGCGTGCCGTCGTTCCCGCGTGGCACGACGACGTCATCTATCTCGATGTCACCGACGCGGCGACCGGCGAGAGGATGGGCGGCATCTACCTCGACCTCTATCCGCGCGACGGCAAGTACAAGCACGCCGCGGCGTGGCCCGTACGCGGCGTGTCGCGCAAGCTGCGGCGCAAACCGATCAGCGTGCTCGTGACGAACTTCAATCGCGACGGCCTGACGCACGATGAGCTCGAGACGCTGCTCCACGAGTTCGGTCACGTCCTGCACGGCATCCTTTCGTCGACGGAGTACAACCAGCACTCCGGCACGAGCGTCGAGCGCGATTTCGTCGAGGCGCCGTCGCAGATGTACGAGGAGTGGGCGAGTCGCATCGAGAGTCTGTCGCTCCTGCAGAACCATGGTGACGACGTTCCTGCGATCGACGAGTCGCTCGTGAAGCGCCTCACCGCCGCGGCGAAATTCGGCGCAGGCATCGACTACGGGCGGCAGTGGCTGTACGCCGCGTTCGACATGGCGCTGTCCGGCGAATTACCCCGCCCCTCGCTCGAAGTCTGGAAAGAGATGGAAGGCGCGACACCGATGGGCTACGTCCCGGGCACTTCGTTCCCGGGCACGTTCGAGCACATCGCCAGCGGCTACGCGGCCGGCTATTACGGTTACATGTGGGCGAAAGTCATCGCGCTCGATCTGGTCTCGATCTTCGGCGCCGATCTCATGAATCAGGCGATCGGCCGGCGCATGCGCGAGATGATCCTGAGCCGCGGCAGCGAAGAGCCCGCCCGCTCCCTCGTCGAACAATTCCTCGGCCGTCCGGTGTCGAGCGAAGCGTTTTTCGCGCGGATACGTGGGGAATGAGAGCGCAGAGGGCGGAGCGCAGAGGGCAGATCATTTTCCTGCGCTCTGCCCTCTGCGCTCTGCGGTCTCGTTGACCTCGACGGTTGCCATCCCCGTAACGACAACCCGCGCCACGATCGCGTCAGGGACGGCGGCAACACTTTCGGCGCGAATCGCGTCCGCCTGTCCGCGCAATTGAACGCCGGCCGATAACTGTCGTGTCAGCGCTCTCGTGATTTCGTTTCGTGCGTCGGCGACATGCGCGTCGAGGGCAATCGTCGTTGCGTCGCGCAGCCGCGAACGGATCAGGTCGTGCGCGATTCCTTCGACGATGCTCAGAAAAAGCGTCTTGTGCGCGGGATCGAGCGCGTATTCGAGGTCGGGGACGGTCACGGTATTCGCCGACGGATCGATCCGCGGCATGCCTTCGAGATGCACCGGACCTGCGTATTGCTTGTACGCGATCGTCGCATCGACGCCGAGCTTTCCGCCCGCCGCGAACGAGATTGCGATCGTGTCGATGCGCAGGTCATCGTTGCCGATCTTGAACGTCTTGCCGGCAAACTGCTGGCTCGCGAGCGACGTCGCGTCGCCATAGCCGATGCGGATCTCGAACGCGATGCGAAACCCCGCCGGTGCGTTTCGCGACTGCAGCGCAGGCAGCGGCGCGATCGTTGTCGCCGGTTTGTCGCCGACGATCACGCGCGTTCGTGCGTTCAACGACAGCGTGCTGCTCACCATGAGCTTCTCTCCGGTGAGCGGTGAGAGTCCTGCGTCGATCGGCTCGAACACGAGCCACGTTCGCGGCGTTACTTCATACGGCGCCTGCAGCGCGCTCCAGATCTGCTCGGCGTTCGTTCGGATCGTCACGACGCCGGGCGTGTTCTGATCGATCGCCGCTGCGAGCTTGCGCATCTGATCGTCGACGACGGGACCGATCACGCGATCCGTAATGTCGAGGTTGAGCGCGGTCACTTCGCACCGGTTCGGAAACGTGACCGGCTCCGCGGTCGTGAGCGAGCGCAGCGACCAGTCCGCCGCCCACGTGAACCGCGCGGAGAGCGCGATCCTCGCATCGCGCGGCGGTTCATCGACTCCGCACGACAGGCAGCCGAGGATGCCGCGGCAGGCTTCGATGGAGTAGTGGGCGAGGGTCGACGCGTGCAGATCGGTGCCGGTCATCTGCCACGCGATCGGATCGCGCGTCACCGTGTACCTGATCTTGAAACCGCTCTGCTCACGCGAGTTCTCGATCGACTTCGGCACCTGCGCCTCGACGAGCGGCAGCGCCGGAGCGAGCGTCGCGCGGATCGGGATGGAGATCGTGGAGA
>DASVHS010000476.1:0-1675 GCA_036382495.1 Thermoanaerobaculia bacterium
ACGACAATCTGACGCTCGCATACGGCGATCGCTCGCGCATCATCGCCGACTCCCACCGCAAACACATGTTCACCAAAAACCTGGGCGTCCTTCCGGCGTTTCTCGTCGACGGCATCGTGGCGGGAACCTGGAAGATCGAGCGAAAAAAGCTCGTGCTGAACCCGTTCGTGAAGCTGAGCAGGAAGGTGAAAGCGGAGTTGGACGAAGAAGGGGAGAAGCTCGTTCGCTTCGTCGAAGGCGATCAGTGACAGGGACCGGCCATCGTGCCGTGCACGGTCTCGACGAATTTCCGGAGCTCGTCGGAACAGCGCACGACGTCGCGTGCAGCGGTCGTCAGATCGTCGAGCTGGCCCGGCTCGAGCGAGAAGTTCGTCGGAATCGCATTGATCCGCGCGCGTAACGCGGCATCGGCGACGAGCGGGAAGCTGACGATCGCCTCGTAGTAGCCGACCTGCGGCTGACCGCTCATGCTCTGGCGGATTTTCGCGGCCTGAAATGTCTCGCGCAGCAGCGCGATCGTGTCGAACGAGTAGTTGCCCATCGGAGTGTTGACGACGCTGTAGATGACGTCGAAGAGATTCGGCAGGCGCGCGGTCGCGTCCATCTTGACGGTGCTGGCATCAGGTTCCGCGGAGACGACGATGTAGAGCAGGTTCTTGATGTCGCCGCGATTGAGCGCGCCCTGAATCGTGAAGCCGATGCGCGTCGGATCGCTGCGAAGCGGAGCGACGAACGTGTCGCCCGAGATCAGCGCATGCAGCGGGCCGCGAAGGCCGATGTTGTCGGCGATGCCGCCGTCCATCAGATGCAGGAACTGCCGCTGCGGGTTGAGATACGACGTGAGATCCATCGCTGTCCGCGTGCGCTCGGGATTCACTGCCTCGTCCTGTCGCGCGTTCGCAACCCATGGCGGGACCGCGTAATGGCATCGGCCGTTGTAGCTGTTGACGACCATCGGCGACAGCAGGCCGGGAAATGCCGACGACGCTGCAACCGCACGCGACACGCGGACTCTCGAGAGATCGGAGCAGATCGGATCGAACTGATCCTGCGTCCACTCGAATCGAGCGCTCATCTCGAGCTGGGTCGCGTTCGCGATGATCAGCGGCCGTCCCTTTTTCTGTTCATCGAGCAGTTGCGCGAAATCGGCGTTGTGGAAGAGATGGCGATCGTAGATTTCCTGCGCGAGGTCGATGCGGTGAAAGTTCGGCGAGAGCAGGCGGAACCAGTTCCGCGGATTGAGAGCAGCGCGGATCAGCATGCCCTCGATGTTCTGGTCGAGGAAGTCCGTCTTCAGCGTGTCGAGACCATCGGCGCCGCGCAGGCCGAACTGCATCGCCGTGAAACTGCCGCCCGAGACGGACGAGATGACGTCGATGTAGTCGAGCATCGTGCGGCCGTCGGGCATCTTCGTGTTTTGCATCTCGCGCAGAACGCCGTACGAGAATCCGGCCGCGCGCGACCCTCCGCCGGAGAACGCGAGCACGACAAACGTGTCGTCGATGCGCGGAAGTTTCAGATTGTCGTAGCGATAGCCGTAGTAGGGATCGATCGGCTTTGTGAGTGGAGGGTTGACCGGGTAATGCGCGCAGGAAAAGAAAAGCGCGAAAATCAGTGTGGCCGCGGGCTTCAGTGTGGCCGCGGGCTTCAGCCCGCGATGTACGGGCTGAAGCCC
>DASVHS010000477.1:0-1872 GCA_036382495.1 Thermoanaerobaculia bacterium
TCAGTTCTTTCGCGTGGAAAAAGGGACCGGTGAGGCAGTTCTCGACGGCGTTCGGACGGCGATCAAAGCGGGTTTCGCGATAGTCGTCCCCGCAGGGACGCAGCACAACATCATCAATACCGGCCGCGGTGCTTTGAAGCTTTACACGCTTTATGCGCCACCGAATCATCGGGACGGCGTCGTCCACCACACCCGTGCCGAGGCGGAGGCTGACAACGAACACTTCGACGGCAAAACGACGGAATGAGGAGATTGATCGCACGTCAATCGGGCCACCGCGCCACGACCGCCGGCGTCACGCTTCGAGCTTCTGAAACTCCTGTGTTTGACTTGTCGTGATGTCGCCGAGCGCTTCCCCACAGACGTTTCGTCTGCGTCGCGGGCGATTCGATCGGCGGGGGTCGTCCAGGACGGTCCGTTTTGTATGCCGCTTCGTGATCGCGCTGAAAAGCGAGCATCGTCACACGCCGCTATGATGGCACTTGACAGATGTCGCGTGTCACGAGCTCGAGTGACGACTCGTACGGCCATCGCGACGTGATTGCCCGATGCTGATCCAGGGAGGCCGGTCGTGTCGCCGTCACAATCCGCTGTCATGTCCGTGAGATATGCCCTGCTCGGCATTCTCCTCGGCGTCGGCGCGCCGGCAGGCCAGCTTCTTCTGCGCATGTCGACGATTACTGCTGTGAGCACCGACCCGCTCGCGGATCTGCGAACACACGTCGCCTTCTATGGTTACCAGCTCGTCGGAACGTGCATCGTGTTCTGCCTCGCCGGGATCGCTGCCGGTCGGCGCGCGGACGGAGGGCGGCGGGCGGAGGAGTTCTATCATCGCCTCTCGGAGCACGACCCTTTGACCGGTCTCCTGAACGCACGGGCATTCGGCGAACGTTGCGCGCGCGTCATGGAGCGCGCAGCCGGAGTCGAAGAGCCGGTCTCGATGATGCTCATCGACGTGGACCGATTGAAGGACATCAACGACCGGCATGGTCACGCCGCCGGCAATGATGCGCTGATCCATGTGGCCGCCGCCATCAGCGAAACGAAAAGAAGCGAAGACGAGGCGGCGCGCTGGGGCGGCGACGAGTTTGCGGTGCTGCTGGAAGGCGGTGATGAGGATGCCGCCGTGCGCGTGGCGGAAGGGATCGTGGCCCGGCTCCGCATGACACCGCTCGCACGACAGCAGCGGGTCGTGACCGTAACGATCGGGATCGCGACAGCCCGGGAAGCGGTCGACACCGAGGATCTCTTCGCGGCGGCGGACCGCGCCCTCTACGACGGCAAGAGCCGCGGCGGGGATCGGATCGAAGCAAGCCCGCCGCTGGCGTCGTGACGGCATCACCATGAGTCCTATCGACCGCGCCCTGATGGTCACGCCGGCGAGCTGCGCGACATCTACCGCACAACCGGAGTTCCGGAGTCCGCAACAGTCATCGTCTACTGCCGCACAATCATTCTCTGCAATACGCCTCCGGTCCCCCGCACCAACACGTACAGACCCAGGAGCGCGATCAGCGCGCCGACGAATTGCCGGAACGTCTGCTGCGGGATCCGGCGCAGAAGCTTTACGCCACCGAATGTTCCGACGCGAACACCTGCCGTCGCGATGACGACGGGTACGATCCACGCGAGCATCTCCCGGCCCGATCGCGGTCGCCGTTGCTACAAAGCTTTCCTTCGGAATCGCGAAACCGAGCAACGCCGCCGGCCAGCCATGCCGTCTTCGGTCCGAAGCGCATTCGTTGCGCGAACGATGTGACGTTCGCGATGCCGGCGAACAGCAGCAGCACGCCGAACACGACCGTCAACGCGGGATTCTGCGCACGCGCGTTCAACAACGCGCCGATCCCGGTCGCCGCGACCGATGGGTCG
>DASVHS010000478.1:0-3577 GCA_036382495.1 Thermoanaerobaculia bacterium
CACCGTGGCGCTGTGGCCGGCGTCGTTCGCAGGGATGGTCGGATTTCGACGCGAGCTTTCCACGATCCCGCGCTGGCTCCTCCTGCTGACGATCCCCTCGGTCCTCGGCGCATCGGTTGGAGCGTGGCTTCTGCTGCGCACGCCCGCGAAGACATTCCAGCAGATCGTTCCGCTGCTCATCCTCACGGCCACGCTTCTTCTCGCCGGCCAGGAGTTCATCTCGCGACGGCTCGGCGGTGTCGCACGCGCGCACGAAAATCCGACGGCGGGCTGGGTGACGTTCGTGTTCGTGTTCCAGTTTCTCGTCGCGATTTACGGTGGCTATTTCGGCGCCGGCATGGGCATCCTCATGCTCGCTGCGCTTGGATTCATCGGCCTCACCGACCTGCATCAGATGAACGGGCTGAAGAACCTGCTCGCGATCTGTATCAACGGCGTCGCGGCGATCTACTTCGGGATCTCGGGCGCTGTCGAGTGGCACGACGGAATCATCATGGCGATCTCGGGCATCGCCGGCGGCTACTTCGGCGCGCGCATCGCGCGAAAGCTGGGACGGAAATTCGTGCGCGGGTTCGTCGTCGCCATCGGGCTGATCATGACGGTTGCGCTGTTTTTCAAACGATAAGCCTCGGGCGACGTCATCCTGAGCCGCGAAGACGGCGAGGGATCTGGGTGGGGTGTCTGCACGTTCTTCCGCCACCCAGATCCCTCGCGCTCTGCCGCGCTCAGGATGACCTCTACTTCACCCACTTCTCCATGAACTCGACGTTCCTCCGCCCCACATCGAGCCGCAGCTTCGGCTCACGCGGGGTGTGACCGGATCGCGGGTACGTCACCATCGTCACGTTCGTGTGGAGCTCGTCGAGCATTCGATAGAGCATCGTGCCCTGCGACGGCGGGACGCGCTCGTCCATTTCTCCCTGCTGAATGAGGATCGGCGTCTTCGTCGCGCGGAGATGCCAGAGCGGACTGTGCTCGCGCAGCAGATCGAGCGACATCGGCGGAAAGTAATTCGGGATGAAGTCGCGAATGTCGGTCGTGCCGTGAAAACTCAGCAGGTCGACGACCGGCGCTCCGATGCTGATGGCTTTGAATCGATCGCTGTGCCCCGCCGCCCACGCAGCGATGAATCCGCCGTAACTCCAGCCCATGAGGCCGAGCCGGTCGGGATCGGCGATGCCGTCGGCGATGACTTTGTCGATGCCGGCGTTGATGTCGATCCAATCCATCCCGCCCCAGTCGTTGCGATTCGCCGCGCGGAATTTCTCGCCGTAACCGCCGGTGCCACGCGGATTCGGCCGCAGCACTGCATAACCGTCGGCCGCGAAGATCTGCACCGGATAGATGTACGCGAGATATCCGAGGAATGCCTGATCGAAATGCGACGCCGGACCGCCGTGGGCAAACGTGAGCAGCGGAACTTTCTTTCCAGGCACATAACCGACGGGCAACGTGAGCAGACCTTCGATTTCGAGTCCGTCCTTCGGATTCTTCCAGCGCACGACTCGCGTCTCACCGATCGCACGATTCCGATACGCGGCATTGACGTTTGTGAGACGGCGCGGCGCGAACTTGCGCAAGCTCGACACGCACAACTCCGGCGGCTCGGAAACTGACTGATAGACGAACGCGGCCTGATCGTGCTTCGCATCGAAGTCGCTGTCGGCGATCACACCGGCAATGTTCGACACGTTCGTGAACCCGGAGCCGTCGACGTTCACCCGGAACAACTGCTCCGTCGTGTTCCACGCGCCGTCAAAGACAATCGACCGCGAATCCGCGGACCAGAAGTAAGAATTCGGCGAGCGGTCGTATCCGGCGCTGACGACATGTGACGAGCCGTCAACGACCGACACGACGTGCAACGCACTCTCGCGCAACCAGTCGTGCACCCCACCGGCGCTCTGGAATGCGATCCATTTTCCGTCCGGCGAAAACTGCGGCAAGTGATCGATACCGGGACGCGCCACGAGCGGCCTCGGCTCGCCGCCGCTCATCGGCATGACGTAGATATCCGTTCGATACTCGTCATCGAGGCCTGCGCCCGGCGACCGATCGAACGCGATCGTGCGGCCGTCCGGCGAGATCGAGAACGACCACACCGAATACGCGCCATCGGTCAGACGACGCACGTGACGCGACTCGACATCGATCGCATAGAGCCGCGAGTAACGCGGATTCTGCCCGACGACGCGTGCGTCGTCTTTCTCCTTCGAACGGCGCTTTTCATCGGCGGTCGGATCGTCCGGGCGATTGAATACGATCTCACGGCCGTCGGGCGCCCACTCGAAGTCGCGAATCGCAGTCGGTTCATCGGTCAGCGCCGAAGCCTCGCCGAACTCGACGGAGATCGTGTAGACACTGGTCTTCGCGCCGCGATCGGAAAGAAATGCGATGTGTTTTCCGTCCGGCGACCAGCGCGGGTGATAGTCCGACGCGTCGCTGTGGGTCAGCGTGACGTCGTTCGTGCCGTCGGTGTTGATCACGTGGATCTCGCCGTCGTACGTGGCGCGCGTGAAGTTCGGGCGCGTGATCACGTACGCGATGCGCGAGCCGTCCGGCGAAAAGTGCACGGAACTGATCGACGGCATCGAAACGTAATCGTTGACTGTCAGTGGTGAAGCTGCGATCGCAAGAGAAGCGATGAGAAGCGAGATCATTTCTTTCCTTCGAGGAGCATCCGCGTGGCGGGATGCTGCGGATTCGTCAACACCTCGCGCGCCTTCCCCTGCTCCACCACCTCGCCCTCGGCGAGGATGATGACGCGGTCGGCGAAGTCGCGCGCAAAGTCGTCGTCATGCGTTGTGATCACGAGCGTTCGTCCGCCGCGCGACAGCCCGACGAGCGTCTCGCCCAGGTCGAAGCGGCGGGCCGGATCGAGTGACGCGGTCGGCTCGTCCATCAATAGAAGCGGCGGTTCCATCGCCATCGCCCGCGCGATCGCAATGCGCTGCGCCTCGCCGCCGGAAAGTTCGCGCGGATACGCGTTCCGGCGATGTGCGACGCCAAGCGATTCGAGAAGTTCGACGGCGCGGTCCTGCGCGGCCTTACGATTCTTGTGGGAAACGTGCACCGGCGCGAGCGTGACGTTGTCGAGCGCGGTCAGATGTTCGAACAGGTAGTGAAGTTGAAACACCATGCCGACGCGGCGTCGCAGTTCGGCGAGCGTCGTTCGTGACGGCAGAGGTCCGGGACGCAGCGTCACGCCGTCGACGTCGATCGATCCGCCGTCGAACGGCTCGAGTGCCGCGACGCTGCGCAGAACGGTGGTCTTCCCGCCGCCGGAGAGCCCCATCAACGCGACAACCTCGCCACGATTCGCAGCGAGGCTCACGCCGCGCAGCACTTCACGCGTTCCGCGCAAGAGACGCAATTCGTTGACGCGAAGGAGAGCGTTCACTGCGACGGCATCCTCCAGCGATTCTCCAACCCTCGCGCAACGCGTGAGAGCGGAAGCGAGAGCGCGAGATACAGCGCGGCGCAGATCGCGCCGGGAATCACCCAGCTGCCGATGTTCGCGGCGAAGATCTGCGTCTGCTTCGTCAGCTCCACGACCGTAATCACGGATACAAGCGAT
>DASVHS010000479.1:0-5135 GCA_036382495.1 Thermoanaerobaculia bacterium
TCTGATGCGCGCGGTCGTGTCGCACGTCGGGCTTTACGACATGCCGCGATTTCTGCGGACGCCGAACGGCGTCTTCAACACGACGGAATACGGGTCGCCTGACAATCCGCAGCAGCTGCGGTCGATGCTCGCGTATTCGCCGTACCACCGCGTCGTCGAGGGAACGGCATATCCCGCGGCGCTCTTTCTGACCGGCGACAACGACGGCCGCGTTGATCCGATGAACTCGCGCAAGTTTGTCGCGAGACTGCAGGCCGCAACGTCGTCGCCACGTCCCATCCTCTTGCGGACGACGGCCATCGCCGGTCATGGAATGGGAACCGCGCTCAGCGAAGCGATCGCGTCGACGACCGACTATTACTCGTTCCTATGGAAGGAGCTCGACGTCCCGCCGTTGCCTGCGCCGTAGAGCTTGCGCCGCTCTCAATGTTCCCTCTCCCGCGTGCGGGAGAGGGTGGCGCGTAGCGCCGGGTGAGGGTTGACCCTCATCCGGCCTTCGGCCACCTTCTCCCCGCTCAGCGGGGAGAAGGCTCTGACGTTTTCAGCCCGCGTTCGAGGAGCAACGGTTCGACGATCGGGTCGCGGCCGCGGAACGCGCGATACATCGCGGCAGGGTCTTCCGTGCCGCCACGCGAGAGGATCATTTCGCGGAAGCGCTGTCCGTTCGCGCGGGTCATGCCTCCGTGTTCCTTGAACCAGTAGAACGCGTCGTCGTCAAGCACTTCGCTCCAGAGGTACGCGTAGTAGCCGGCCGCGTATCCGCTGCCCCAGATGTGCGAGAAGTACGTCGACCGATAACGCGGTGGCACCTGCGGGACGTTCACGTTGAATCGTTTGAGCGCTGCGGCCTCGAATGCATCGACGTCGGGCACCGTGCTTCCGGCCGGCCGGGTGTGCCACGCCATGTCGAGGAGTGCGGCGCCGAGATACTCGGTCGTCGCGAAGCCCTGGTTGAACACGCGCGACTTGAACAGCTTCTCGGCGAGATCCTTCGGCATCGTCTCGCCGGTTTTGTAGTGCTTCGCGTAGTTGTAGAAGATGACGGGATCGCTCGCCCAGTGTTCGTTGAACTGCGACGGGAACTCGACGAAGTCACGCGGCACGCTGCTGCCCGCGAGCGTCGGATAGGTCACGTTCGAGAACATCCCATGCAACGCGTGGCCGAACTCGTGGAACATCGTCGTCACGTCGGTGAAGCTGATCAGCGCGGGCTGACCGGCGGCCGGCTTCGCGAAGTTCTCGGTGTTCGTGACCACCGGTTTTGTGCCGAGGAGTTTGCTCTGGCCGACGAAGGAGGAGGTCCAGGCCCCACCGGCTTTGTTCGACCGCGAGAACGGATCGAGATAGAAAAGCGCGAGCTGCGACCCGTCCGCGTCGAATACTTCGAACACGCGCACATCCTGCTGATACACCGGAATGTCTTTGCGTTCCTTGAACGTGAGTCCGTACAGTTTGTTCGCGGCGAAGAACACGCCGTCGCGCAGCACGTGATCGATCTCGAAGTACTGCTTGATCTGCGACTCGTCGATGTCGTAGTCGGCTTTGCGGACCTGCTCGGCGTAGTACTGCCAGTCCCACGGCTGCAGCGTGAAGCCGCCGTTCTGTTCGTCGATGAGTTTCTGCATGCGCGCTGCTTCGTCGCGCGCTTTTCCCGTCGCTGCCGGAACCATGTCAGTCATCAGCTTGAGCGCGTTCGCCGGCGTCTTCGACATCTCGTCGTCGAGATTGAACGTCGCATAGTCGGGAAAGCCGAGGAGTGCGGAGCGCTCGGCGCGGATATCGGCGAGGCGGGTGATGGTCGACTTCGTGTCGTTGTCACCGCCGTGATCGCCCCGCAGCGCTGACGCGTTGAACAGCCGCTCGCGAAGAGCGCGATTCTTCAGATAGGTCTGCGGCGGCTGCTGCGTCGTGTTCTGCAGCGTCAGCACCCATTTTCCGGTCAGGCCGCGGCTCTTGGCCACGTCTGCCGCGGTCGCAAGATCGGCGTCCGGCAGGCCGGCGAGCATCGAGACGTCGTCGACGACGACCGAGGACGCGTTCGTATCCGCGAGAACCTTGCTGCGGAATGCGGTGGTGAGGTTCGACTGCTCCTTGTTGAGCGCGCGAAGTTTCGTCTTGTCCGCGTCGGAGAGTTGCGCCCCGGCGCGGATGAAATCACGGTGGTAGCGCTCGACGAGTTGCTTCTGCTCGGCGGTCAGGCTGAGCGCCGCGCGCTGGTCGTAGATCGCTTTCACGCGTGCGAAAAGCTTCGGATTCAGATAGATCGCATCGCGATGGGCCGCGAGCTTCGGCGCTTCTTCCTTCTGCACCTGCTGCAGCGCGGGGTTGGTGTTCGACTGCGTCAGCCCAGAGAACACGCGCTGGGCGCGGCGCAGCAACGCGCCGGAGCGCTCCATCGGCTCGATCGTGTTTGCGAACGTCGGCGCGTCGCCGCTGCCGGCGACCGCCTCGATCTCAGCGAGCTCCTGCTTCATCCCTTCTTCGATGGCGGGCTGGAAGTCGCTGTCTTTGATTCTGTCGAACTGTGGCGCCTGATAAGGCAGCGGACTCGGTGCGAAGAATGGATTCGACGTCGCCGGCTGCTGACCGAATGCGACGGGCGCGGAGAGAAGAGTGATCGCGAAGGACAGGAGTCTGTTTCGGCTCATAGGCCGCACAGCATAGTCACTTCAGTGCGTCCTGCAACGTTCGAATCAGGTCCGCCGGATCCACTCCGATCGCCTCGGCAATATTCAGCAGCTCGATGACGTCGAGCCGGCGCGAGCCGTTCTCGATCTTCGACAGATACGACGCGGGCAGGCCGAGTTTCGCGGCGACATCGGATTGCTTGAGACCGGCTCGTTCGCGCGCGCTCACGAGGACATGACCCAGTGTGACGAGCTCGCTCGCGAGTTTCGCCTTCGTGGAGACGCGATCCTGTCCGCCGTGTCGCGATTTCATGCGCGCAAACGGTAGCATGCACCGATGGACCGGGCCCTCGTTCCACGGCTGACGAAATTTTTCACCCAGCTCATCAGCGAGACGAGTGGCCTTGCGCTCGAGGACACCCTCGCGCTCGCGCAGCAGTCGCCGCAGATCGATGAGGAGCGCGACCTCAGTGAATGCATTCACGAGTTTCGTGAATTGCTGGGCGGCTTTCGTCTGAACGACACGCCGATCGAAAAGCTGTTTGCGCATCCGGTGTCGCAGGCGCTCGCGGCGTTCCTTCGGAATTTTCCGATCCCGTTTCACGACGAGCACATCCACCTCACCGGATCGCTCGACGCCGACTTCGTCTATCAGCGACTCGCTCCGCTTCTGGAGATCCCCGTCTATCAACAGAAGATCAGGCAGGTCTACGGCGCCGATACGTCGATCCGTAGCGTGCAGGACGTCGATCGCCTGATCCGGCTCGCCGACGGCGATCGCTTCGATCGGTATCTCAAGATCCTCTATCTGCCGAAGCTGATCCTCACGAGCCGCGAAGCCCATCGCGATGCCGCGTATCACATAGCCAGCCGGCTGTATCGGACATCCAACGTCGGATCGCTGCGATTGAAATTCACGTTGTTCCGCGAGACGACCGATCCTTCCGAGCAGATCCCCGGCATCGCGAACGTGACGACCGAAGACGTTCTGCTCGGTCTTTACGAAGGCTTCCGTTCGTTTCAGAGCGAGGTCCCGGCGTTCCGCTTCATCCTGTCGCCGAGTTTTCGCAAGGAGCCGGGCTTCTATGACGCGTCGCGATATCCGTCGAAGCGCGCCAGTTTCGACGATCAGGTGCGACAGATCATCGAGCTCTTGAAGCAGCATCCCGAATTACGCGACGTCGTCACGGAAGTCGACACGGTCGGCAACGAGCGCGGCTTCTATCGCAAGGTGCATTTCCAGGAGATGCGCGTCGGCATGCGCAAGCTGCAGGCTTACGGATTTCGCACGCGCAGTCATCACGGTGAGACGTGGGACACGCTGCGCCACGGCGTGCAGGCGGTCGACAACGCGATGAACATCTGGCACGTCGACGCCATCGAGCACGGTCTCAGCCTCGGCATCAACCCGAATTTCTACTTTCACAGCATCCTGCAGCGCGCGCTGAGCGCGAATCAACGCGGGGAGCCGATGCGCAGCGGATCGCGCGAGCATGCCGAGATCATGGACATGGATTTCACAGGCCGCGAGGAAATCCGGGAGAAGCTCGTGCGCGGCGAAGGATTGACCAGCGAGGAGTCGACGAAGGCGATCAAGACGAAGTTCCATCACGCGCGCGAAGTCGAGCATTACCAGCACGACGTGTTGAATCGAATGATCGACAAGCGGCTCACACTCGTGTCACTGCCGTCGTCCAACAAAAAGCTGACCGGCGAGCTTGCCGATTACAGCGATCACCCATTCTCGTGGTGGGAGAAAAAGGGACTTCGACTGGGCGTCGGAACCGACAACGACATCACGCTCAGCACGAGCTTCATCCGGGAGATGCTCATCCTGCTTTACACCGATCCGATGGAGCTGAAGATCACGAAGCTGCTGATCGTGACGACGGGCGAGTCGCGCCGCGACTACCTCAGTCATCTGCTCTGGCAGATGCGGAAACGCAACGCGTGAATCGCTCACCATGACATGGTGCGCGGATGCTACGCGCGATGCAGGTCGAAGATCACGCGCACGAGATGCAGCGGATCGACGGGCTTGCTGACTCCTCGTTCTCGTAAAACTGGACGGCGTGGGACGAGGCGAGCGGCACGCGGTTCAGCCCGTTTTCAGAAGGTATTGACGCCAATCGAGGGTTCACAATGCAAGCGGTAGACCGACCGAAGTAAGATCCGCGCCTATGTCGCGTGCCTTCAATGTGTTTGTTGCCGTTCTCCTCGCCATTCCTGCCGTCGCTGCCACCCGTCTGCCAACGACCGTCATCCCCGATCGCTACCTGATTCGCATCGCTCCCGACCTGGCCGCGGAGACATTCAGCGGAGTCGAGACGATCGACGTCGACGTGAAGGAACCGGTCGACTCGATCACGATGCACTCTGTCGACCTCGTGTTGAAAGACGTGTGGATCGACAGCGGCGGAAAGCACTTGCAACCCACGATTACGACGGATGAGCCGAACGAAACGATCACGCTCAAGGTCGCGCAGACGATTCCGCCGGGACACGCTG
>DASVHS010000480.1:0-2607 GCA_036382495.1 Thermoanaerobaculia bacterium
CAACGCGCACGGAACGCCGAGAAGCATTTTGATGATCTCGGTGCCGAACGTGTACTTGAACGTGTTCTTCACGGCCAGCAGGAAGTTCGGGTCCTGCAACACGCCCGTCCCGTTTCTCTTCGACCGGATGTCGGCGTCGACGATGATCTGATGATCTTCCGCATTCTTGAACGCCGCGTGCGTCGGATACGTGCCGATGACCAGCGGCGTGTCGCTGTGCGCGACGACTTCGTACTTTCCAGCGATCGTCTTGCGAACGTTCCACTTCAAATCTTCCAGGATCGAGCTCGCATTGAACGACGCATCATCCTCGGTCGGCATTTCGATGACCGGAATCTTTTTACCGGCCACGACGATTGAACCGCGGAATTTCCCCGCGCCGGCCGGTTCGGTGACCTGCTGACCTTCCGCTTTTTTTGCCGCGAATGCTTCGGCTTCCTGCTTCGTCGGAAACGTCGCGATCACGAAATCGTTCGCGGACAGTTCGTAGCTCTCGACTTTCGAGTAGTTCGCCGGTCCGAGCCACGTCCAGGTCCGGTTGCACGCCTGCGCGTCGGTGAAGCTCATGTAAATCGACATGAGGAACGGATACGCGATGAACACGAGAAGGTAGAGGACCGCGGGAAGCACGAGGCCGTAACCGAACGGCGCCTCACGATTGAAGAATGTGAGCCGCGGCTGCGGTGTGGGCTCGTCCTCGGCAATGCGCGTCAGATCGGCCATTCGGTCTCCCGATCGTGCAACCCCATGTCATCCCGAGCGTGAGCGAGGGACCCGGGCGCGGGGCGGCCGGCCTCCCTGCACACCCGGGTCCCTCGCTCCCGCTCGGGATGACATGGTGACGAGATTCCTCTTCGTGACGCGCTTTCTCTTCGCTTCGCACTCCCTCTTCGCGCCGAGCTCAGATCGCCCATTCGGTCTCACGATCGAAGAGGTAGACGCGGTCCATGTCGAAGAACACGTCGACCTTGTCGCCCGGCCGCAGGCCCGCGTAAATCTCAGTCTGCATTTGAAACGGGCCGGCCGCGCAACGTGCCGACACGATCACGTCGCGGCCCAGGGGCTCGACGATCTCGATCGTGACGGGCACCAGGTGGCGCGTCCCGCGGCCGTCGGCGGAAAGATAAATGTTCTCGGGCCTGATACCGGCGATGACGGGGCGGTTCGATCCTTCCGCTTTCGAACGCGCAACCGGCAGCACGACGCCGCCGCCGAGGTCGACCAAACGCCCGACGGCGGCGTTCGCGTTGAGCGTCCCGTTGAAGAAATTCATGGGAGGCGTGCCGATGAATCCCGCCACGAAGCGGTTCACCGGTTTGTCGTACGCCTCGAGCGGAGTGGCGACCTGGAGGATGGAGCCGCCGTTCATGATGACGATGCGGTCGCCCATCGTCATCGCTTCGATCTGATCGTGCGTGACGTAGACCATCGTCGACTTGACGGCCAGGTGCAGTCGCTTGAGCTCCGTGCGCATGTGCACGCGCAGCTTCGCGTCGAGATTCGAAAGCGGCTCGTCGAACAAGAGCACGCCGGCCTGACGACAGAGCGCGGCGCCGACCGCGACGCGCTGCCGTTCGCCGCCGGAAAGCTGTCTCGGCTTGCGGTTGAGCCGGTCGGAGAGTCCGAGGATCGCCGCGACTTCTTTGACGCGCCGGTCGATCTCCTGCTTCGGCGTATGGCGCAGCCGCAGCGAGAACGACATGTTCTTGTACACGCTCATGTGCGGATAGAGCGCGTAGCTCTGGAACACCATGGCGATGTCGCGGTCGCGAGGAGGGAGGCCGACCACTGATCGGCCTCCGATCCGGATATCGCCGCTGGTGACATCCTCAAGACCCGCGATCATCCGCAAGGTCGTCGTCTTCCCGCAGCCGCTCGGTCCGACGAGGATGAGGAACTCCCTGTCCGCGATGGTCAGGTCGATTCCCGAGACTGCTTTTACATCACCGAAACGCTTCTCCACCTTCTCGAGAACGACGTCAGCCATGGCGGGTCGCTACTCACGAGGTCTTGCTTCAGATCGCGCGAAGCTTCTTCTCGGCATCCTCCATCGCTGCACGTGGGTTCTTGCCTTTGGCGACTTCCGCGAACATCGTCGGCACGATGAACTTGGCGTACATCGCCGTCGCGGTCTTCGTCATCGGGCCGGGGTAGCCGATGAAGTGGACGTCTTTGTAGAAGTCCTGGAGAAGCTCGAGCTTCGGCTCATGACCGATCACCGGCATCGGCTTCTTGTACAGCGCGTTCAGGAACGGGCCGTTGTAGCCCGTGGACGCTTCCATTCCGCGCAGCCCTTCCTTGTTCATCTCGTAGAGAAACTCCTTGGCGAGATCCTGGACCTTCGAGAAGTTGTAGATGCCGTACGACATCGTGCGGCCGTAATTGATCCGCAGGCCGCCGGCGCCGAGTGGCGTCTTCATGATGTCGAGATTGCGGTAGACATCGGGATTGTCCTTCGCGGCCGTGCGATAGGCGCTGATCGGGTTGCAGATGACGGCGCCTTTTCCGGACGCGATGAACCGGTTGTTGGAGCTGTCGTCCCAGCTCAGGACCTCGTCGGTCATCGTCTGGTTGAATAGCTCGGCTCCGAGCTTGAGCGCCTCGACG
>DASVHS010000481.1:0-3858 GCA_036382495.1 Thermoanaerobaculia bacterium
GCGCCGAGAGTCTCCCGCGTCGGATAGAACCAGTCCGCAGGCTCGTCGTAGCTCAATTCGTCTTCGGCCGCGACGGCCTTCCGATACGCGACGATCGCCGCGTTGCGCTTCCCCGACGCCTCGTCAATCTGTCCTTCGAGCACCATCGACGCGATCGACACGAGCGTCTTCGGCGAGTTCTGCATGAACCCCGTGTCGTCACTCATCGTCGGACGCGCCGCGTCGAGCGCCTTCTGTTCGTCGCGCGCTTCATTGAGTTTTCCGAGCCGCGCGTAAGCGACGCCACGCGCGAAATGTCGGAACGCGATCGAATACGGCCCGGCGCCCTCCGGCGCATTCAGGATGTCGTTCCACTTGCCGAATCGCATCAGGACTTTGAGCGATGCGGTCGTGAACGGATCGATCGGCGGCATCTCCTTCACGATCTTCGCAGCGTTCCCTGACTCCTCGTCCGCGAATTCCCTGGCTTTCTCGAACTGGCCCGCCATCGCGTACGACGTGGCGCCGAAGTCGAGGTTGTGGTTGTAATACATCATCGAATAGATGTTGTCCGCGCCGTGCACCTTCATAAAGTCGCGATCGGCTCGCGCACCCGCTGCGTTCGCATCCGCGGCGCCGCTGTAATTCCCCGTTCGCTGATAGATGTGCGCCGGCATGTGCACGAGATGACCCGCCGAAGGCGCGAGTTTCGTCAGCCGGTTTGCCGACGCGAGCGCGCGATCGGGAGCCGGCGAACCTTCCACCGCGTGGATGTAGTAATGGTTCGCACCCATGTGATCCGGATGCGCCGCCAGCACCGACTCCAGCACACTCACGATCTCCACCGTCCCCTCCATCGGCTTTCCATCGTGTGACCAGAAATGCCAGGGATGCAGATCCATGAGACTCTCCGCGAAGAGCGTTCCGATGTCCGGATCGTCCGCATATTTTGCGTGCAGTTCGCGCATGCCGTTGCTGTAGTCGACGGAAAGCTTCTTCAAGTCGACGCCAGGCTCGTTCGAGTAGCGCCGCTTCAGCACGTTGACGAGGTCGCGCTCTTTCGGCGACGCGTTCGCGAGATGTGCGAGCGCGAGCTTCTCCGTGTCGTACGCCTGCGCCTCGCGCGTGGGATCGACATCCATATTGATGTTGGGACCGAGGGCCAGGGCCTGACCCCAGTATGCGAGGGCGAAGTCGGGATCGAGCTCGGCGGCGCGCTTGAACGACGCGACCGCTGCCTCATGATTGAAGGCATACACGTAGCGCATGCCCTGATCGAAGTACCGCTGCGCGTCGGCGTTCTTCGTCGACGTCGCGACGTGCAGTTCGCCCAGGCCGCTTTCGAGCGGCACCGCGGTCGCGGCGGGCATCGGCATCGAATGTTCTTGAGCGAATGCTGACGCGGCCAGGACGATAATCGCCAGGGAAGCGAACGAAAATCTCATGAACGACTCCTGTCAGTTGTGTGCCGCGAATCTTAGCTCAACCGGCGAGCTCATCGTCGACTTCGGCGACTGGAAGTTTCTGCTTCATCCCGACGCAGCGGTCCGCGGTCACGCGATGCTCGTCGCCTCACGTCACGTCGAAAATTTCGCCGACCTCACGGACTCCGAGGCGCAGCAACTCGCGCCAGTGCAGAAGGTTGTCGAACGGGCGCTCCTCGACGTCACGCACACCGACCGCGCGATCCTGCTCAAGCTCGGCATTCAGGTCCCGCATTTTCATCTGCACATCTATCCGGTGAGCCGGACGCTGAGCCGCGACGACGTCATGCGTGCGATCAACGCCGAAGTGTCCGAGACGCGCGACGCGGATTTCGGGAAACGACTGAAGGATCGCATCCTGCGCTTGACATAGCCCCCTGAATGAGCGTTCATTCACAACGATGCCACGCCAGCCGACCATCACTCCACCCGAGACCGCGTTCCGAGGAACGACGAAGCGAGAGCGCATCCTGCGGGCGGCGGTCGATGTGTTCGCCCAGAACGGTTACTTCAACGCCAAGGTCTCGGAGATCGCGAAATCGGCCGGAGTCGCCGACGGGACGATCTACCTCTACTTCGACGGAAAAGAAGACCTGCTCATCACGATTTTCCGCGAGCATACGCGCAGCTATCTACAGTCGCTCGAGCGTGATCTGTCGACGATCTCGCGGCCTGAGGATCGGATGCGGGTCACGATCCGGCATCATCTGGAGACCCTCGGACGCGACCGTGCGCTCGCGATCGTGTCGCAGGTCGAGTTGCGCCACAGCCTGAAGTTCATGAGTCTTTTGTCGCAGCAGGAAGTCGCGGACTATCTCAACATCCTGCGCAAGATCGTCGAGCATGGGCAGAACGAAGGCGTGTTCCGTCGCAATCTGCATCCTGCACTCGTGGCCAAGGCCGTGTTCGGCGTGCTCGACGAGATGGTGACGTCGTGGATCCTGTCCGACAAGGAATCCGTGCTCGCCGATCAGTCGGAGCAGGTCGCGGACCTTATTCTTACTGGGTTGCTTTGAAAGGCCCTAGGCCTTAGGCCCTAGGCCCTAGGAGAGTCGGAACAGGTTCGATCTCCTAGGGCCTAAGGCCTAGGGCCCAGGGCCTTGGTCTAGGGCCCAGGGTGTTAGGCTTCGCCCGAAATGGAAGCCGCCCCGCGCGTTCTCCTGACGCGCCGCGACTGGGTGTTCATCGCCGTTTGCGTCGTCGTGATCGCGGCTTCCGCAGGCGTCATCGCGAACTGGTTCTCGTCGGCGTTCCCGGAAGCGTCGATCGATTTTCGATACGACAGCGCGACGTCGAAGCGGATCGCGGACTCGATCGTCGCGTCGCAGCATTTCGACACGCACGGAATGACGCACACCGTCGTCTTCGACTCCGACGACGCCGCGCGCATCTTCCTCGAGCGCTCCCTCGGACTCAAGCGCGCGAACGACGTGATGAAACGCGACGTTCGTCTCTGGTTCTGGCACCACCGCTGGTTCCGTCCGTTTCAGGAAGAAGAGCTCACGACCGACATCGCGCCGACCGGCGAGCTCGTGTCGATGGTGCGGAAAATCCCCGAGTCGAGGCCGATGCCCACCGTCGATCCGGCGACGTCGCGGCGGATCGCAGAAGATTTTCTCGCACGTGCCGGTGCGAAAAATCTCGAGCTGATCTCGCAGAGCGAGCGACAGCTGCCGGCACGCATCCAGCGGATCTACACTTGGCGCTCGCGGAACGTGAGTCCGGCCGGCGCCGAATATCGCCACACGATCACCGTCGATGGCGACTCCGTCAGCAGCTACGGCCAGGGTCTGAAAGTTCCCGACGACTGGCTGCGCGGTTATCGCGAACTGCGGTCGAAGAACAGCGCGGCCGGTAACGTCGATCTGATTTTTCTGATCGCGACGACGATCGGGGCGTTGTTCGTCTTCGTCACCCGCCTCCGCCGCGGCGACCTGCACATCCGCTTCCTCCTCGGCGTCGGTCTTGTTGCGTTCATCCTCTCCGCCGGATCGAGTCTCAACTCGTATCCGACGTCGCTCGCGTACTACGACACGACCACGTCGCAGGCGGCGTTCCTCACTCGTTTCATCTTTCTGAACGTGATCGTCGCCAGCATCGGCGCGGCGATGCTTCTGATCGTGGTCTGCGGCGCGGGCGAAGTGCTGTTCCGCGAGCGTTACCCGCAGCATCTGGCGTTGCCGAAAGTCTGGACGGCGCAGGCACTCACCTCGCGGCGCGTCTTCCGTTCCATCATCCTCGGCTACACGCTCGTCGCGTTCTTCATCGCCTACCAGACGATTTTCTATGTCATCGCCGAGAAATTCGGAGCGTGGGCGCCGGCAGAGATTCCGTACGACAACACTCTGCTGAACACGCCGATGCCCTGGCTGGCCGTGCTGTTCGCGGGATTTTT
>DASVHS010000482.1:0-3863 GCA_036382495.1 Thermoanaerobaculia bacterium
CCACCGCCGAGCAAATCTCCCTCCTCGGCGACGATTGGTCGCTCGTGCGCGCCGGTCAGAAAAGCGTGGGCGACTATCTGAACGGCGTCGAAACGCTGCTCGCCCGTCACGATCCGCTCGTGATCGCTTCAGTCATCCAGCCGATCGGAACAATTGGCGACTACCTCACGACCGATTCCGATCGCGACGCGTATCGGGTGTGGGTGCGCAGACTGTTCACGCCGATCGCGACTGAAGTGGGGTGGTCGCACGTGGCGAGCGAGAGCGCCGACACGACCGAGATCCGCGCGGATGTGCTCACAACGCTCGCCGAGACTGCGGAGGACCCCGATGTGCGGGCCCGCGCGCGCGAGCTCGCGCCGAGAGTCCTGAGCGGGACGGCTGATGTCGACCCGCAGCTCGCGCGAGAGATCCTCGTCATTGCCGCAACCACGGGCGATGCTGCGCTGTACGATCGGCTCCAATCGCGCCTGGCCGAGGCGAAGTCGCCGGACGAGAAACGGTTGTATCGGACTCCTCTGACGCACTTCAGCGATCCATCTCTGATACGTCGCTCTCTCGATTGGGCCATGTCGTCGCAGCTTCGCAGCCAGGATCGGTTCGGCTTTCTCGCAGGATTGCTTGCGAACAACGACGCCCGGCAGGTCGCGTGGCCGTACGTCAAAGAGCATTGGGACGATATCGTGAAGAACGTACCGCCGTTCACGGCTCGGACGCTGGCGTTTGCGATGTCGCGAGTCTGCACACCTGCCGAACGTGACGACGTGAAAGCATTCTTCGCCGCTCATGCCGTGGCCGGCGGCGAGCGGACCATGCGCCAGACGATCGAGCGCATCAACACGTGCATCGCATTTCATGAACAGGAAGCACCGAAGCTCGCCGCGTTCCTGAGCGGCGGCCAGGAAGGAGCATCCAAGTGAAGATCGGATTCATCGGACTCGGCGCCATGGGTTTCCCGATGGCGCGTCATCTTGCCAGGGAGCACGAGGTCATCGTCTGGAACCGCACGCGCGAGAAAGCGGAGCGGCATTCGCGCGAGTACGGGACGAAGCTGGCGAAGGACCTCGCCGACACCGCGGCTGCGGACGTGATCATCACGATGCTGCCGACGAGCAGTGAAGTCGACGAGATCGTCGACAAGCTGCTGCCGCACGTGCGGCGCGGGACGCTGTGGATCGATGCGACGAGCGGCGACCCGAACGTCAGCCGCGAGACGGCGAAGCGGCTCGCCGCGAAAGGGGTGGACTTCGTCGATGCGCCGGTGACCGGCGCGATCGTCGGCGCGGAGAACGCGACGCTCACGATCATGATCGGCGGAAGCAAGGACGCGTTCGAGCGGGCGAAGGACGTCCTGCGTCTGAACGGCAAGACGATCATTCACGTCGGTGACATCGGCGCCGGTCACGCCATCAAGGTGCTTACGAATTCGATCATGGGCGCGACCGTCTGGATCACGGCGGAGTGCATGATGCTGGCGAAGAAGCTCGGCATCGACATCAAGACCGCGCTGGCGGTGACGAACGCCGGCAGCGGACGTTCGAATGCGTCGGAGAATCTTCTGCCCATGCGCCTCGCCGACGGGAAGTGGCCGCTCGTGTTCAAGCTTGCGCATCATGACAAGGACATCCGGATCGCTGCGTCTCTCGCGCATCAGCAGCACGCATCGACGCCGCTGCTGGCGCTGACGTCGCAGCTCTACACTGCCTCGCTGAATGAGCTCGGAGACAAGGCGGACTACATCGAGGTTGCAAAAATCATCGCGAAGATGAACAACTTCGAGTGGTGACGTTGACGGGTCGTACGGCAGGACATAGGCTGCTTGCCATCCGCTATGGCAGTGTCTCGACTGAATGCAGCTGTAGCGCTGGCGTGCGCGATCCTCTGCATCGCCGCGTGCACCGTCCCGGTGATCGTCCGCAGTTTCAGCTCCGCTGATCGCATTGCGGAACTGAATCGTCAATCGCCTTTCCTGAAGGCGCATTTGAAAAACGGCGAGCTGTACGTGTTCTCCGCGTGGACCATCGACGATGCGGCGCTTCACGTGACGGGCAAAGGCGAACGTCTCGACATCAATCGGAAGACCATGGAGAGCGGCGAATCGCTCGCGCTTTCGATCGACGACGTCGTGCTGTTCGAGACGAATGTGCTGCAGAAATCGAAACGCATCCAGTCGCTCGCGTTCATGACCGGAGTCTCGGTCGCAGTGACGGCCGCTTGTTTGTCGAGCCCGAAGTCGTGCTTCGGATCGTGTCCGACGTTCTATGCCGGCGATGCACTGGTCGCGGAAGGATTCTCGTCGAGCATCCTGCCGTCGCTCGAGAATCGCGATATCGATGCTCTTTATCGCGCACAACCCCACGACGGACGCCTCGAATTGAGGATGACGAACGAAGCGCAGGAAACGCATGTCGTGCGCTACGTACGCCTGCTGGCCGTTCCACGCCTGCCGGGAACTCGTGTCTTCGCCGCCGCCGATGGGAAGTTCTGGCGATCGAGTGAAATCACACCTCCCTCCACATGCCGCGCGGAAGACGGCGATTGCACGGAGCTTGTCGGTGCGGTCGATGGCCGCGAGCGCTTCACGGTGGCCGACGCCCATGATCTCGGACGTCGCGAATCGATCGAGCTGCGATTTCGGTCGGGCGGCCGCACGCCAAAGGGTCTCGTCATCGCAGCCCGGCAGACCCTGCTCAGCACGTTTCTGCTGTATCAGGCCTACTCGTACATGGGGACGTCGACCGTGGACCGCCTCGCGGCGCTCGAGCGCGATAAGGCACACGTGGGGCGAGCGGCCGGTGCTCTCGCGGATCTCATCGGTGGCATCGATGTATTCGTTCGCGATGAGGCAGGCCGGTGGATCAAAGCCGGCGAGTATCACGAGACGGGGCCGCTCGCGACGGATGTTCAGCTGACACCGCTCCCCTCCTGTGGCAAGGAGTTCTGCGATGTCCGGCTCGAGATGACGAAAGGGTTGTGGCGCATCGACGCCGCTCTTCTGGCCGCACTCGACGAAAAGATCGAGCCGGTCGTCGTCAACGCCGAACAAGTGCGTGATCACGGTCGCGCGATCGATCCGGTTGCGTTGTTCCGCGAACCACTGGTCACCTTGCCCGGCGACGAGTACACATTCACGTTCAAACTGCCCGCGGGCGACAGCGAGCTGTTTCTCGACACCCGCGGCTACTATCTCGAATGGCTGCGCCGCGAGTGGATGTCCGAGGAGAACCAGGTCCGCGCGGCGATGATGTTTGCGGCGCCGCGCCTTGCACTCCGGTTGCTTGCGCCCGAGTTCAAGCGGATCGAGCCGGGGATGGAGAAGCAGTTCTGGAACAGCAGATATGCGGTTCGCTGAACAACTCCTGCTGCCTGCCGCCATCCTGATCGCCGGTTGCGCGACGAACTGGGTACCGGATCGCTGGCTTGCCTCGCCCGAGCAGTCGCAGGTTCAGGGATACGGCGGCTGGGCGACCGTGACGTTCGATTCGAATCCGAAGCGGTCGACAATCGGCGGCGAGCTCATCTCCGTCGCGCCGGATCAGTTGATGATTCTGATGCCGTCCGGCGTCATCGAGGTCTCGAAGACAGGAACGAAGCGCGTGGTCGTCGACGGCTATGAGCAGGACGTGCGTCCGGTCCGTCGCGGGTGGTTGATCGGCTCGCTCGCGTCGATCACTCACGGGTATCTCGCGCCGGTTACGGTCGGGTTGTGGTCGGGCGCCGCACAGGCGGCACTTCGCGAAGCGTATTCGTATGCGCGCGTGACGTATCCGGGTCAGCCCTGGCAGGATCTGCGACGGTACGCGCGTTTCCCGCAGGGTCTTCCCGCCGGCCTCGACGTGCGCGCGTTGCAGCCGAAGCCGGTG
>DASVHS010000483.1:0-3220 GCA_036382495.1 Thermoanaerobaculia bacterium
CTTTCTCATAGACGAAAATCTTTCCCTGCCCGGTCGCCTTCACCATCGTCTGCGCCGTGGTGCCCAGGAGGCCGGATTCGGCGAGGAATTTCAGATTGCCGGAGTAGCTGGAGACGGTTCCGCGCTTCACGTAGACGCTGCGACCGAAGTTGATCTCGAGGAATCCGTTCTCGTGCAGCACGAACGTCTTCGACGCACCTTCGATTTTTCGCTCGAGCGTGATCCTTTTCTCTTCGATCGCCTGCGTTTCGTCGACCGCATCCTGGAGTTTTCGCGCAGCGGTGTGCGCGGCGCCGATTCCGGCGGTCGGCGGAACGGGAATGCGTGCCGGCAACGGTGTCGGTATTCGGCCAGGGACGAGCGTCCTGTCCGCATCGGTTCGCGGACGCGGTACGGCCGGCTGCGTCCTGGCATCGACTCTCATCGCCGGGATCTTCGCGGTCGTCACGTCGCTGCTCTTCGCAGACGACGACGGCGATGCGAACGGTGCCGCGACGATCTGCTTCACTTCGTTCTCGACCTCGCGCACGAGCTTGTCCGCACTCGCGAATTTCAAGTGCTCGATGGCCAGGTTGTACTTGCGCCGCGCTCGATAAAGCAGGCCGAGGTAGAGATGTGACTTCGCATAATTCGGCCGCAGCTCGACGGAACGGAGCAGGAACTCCTCGGCATCGTCGAGCTTCCCCTGCTTGAACAAAATCAGCCCGAGGTTGGAGTGAAGGATGAAGACCTTCGGATTCTCGCGCGCCAGCCGGCGATAAATCACTTCCGCTTCGGGGAACGCGTTCGTCTTGAAATACACGAGACCAAGGAGGTTCAGGACCTCGGCATCATCGGGGCGAAGTTTCTGCGCGTTCTCCAGCTCGCGGCGCGCTTCGGCAAAGCGCGCTTCCTGAAACGCTTCGCGGCCGCGGTTGTAATGGAGAAGAAAAACGCCCTGATCGAATGGCGCCTGAAGAGGACTCGCATTATCCCGATCGGGCATGAGCGAGTGATTGTAACGTCACTGCGAGCCGAGATAACGCATGCCGGGCACAATCGCGGCGATCGGCTGCGTCATCTTGCTCGAAAATCCTCCGCCCAGGACCGGCTTGCCCTTGCCGGCGGCGAAGATGACCGGCTGACCGAACGGATGGCCGTAGTACACGGTCAGCGCACGTTTGACGTATTCGGTCGTCTCCCGGTACGGCGGGATGCCGTCGTACTTGAGGACCGCGTTCGGCCCGGCGTTGTATGCGGCGAGCGCGCGCGGGAGGTCGGAGAACATCTCCAGCATCTCCCGGAGGTGGAGGATCCCGGCGCGGATGTTCTGGTCGGGATCGTGGACCTGTGTGACCCCGTACTTCTTCGCCGTCTCGGGCATCAGCTGCATCAGTCCCCGCGCACCCTTACGCGAGACACACATCGGATTGAAGTCCGACTCGACCTGGATGACGGCGCGGACGAGCGTGGCGTCGACGCGGAACTTCTTCGCGTATTTCTCGATCAGAAGGTCGTAACGCGACGGCCGGTCATGCTGCCGGGCGAGCCACTGGAAGTCGCTCGAGGGTTTGTGACCCTTCTCGTGGCCGGTGGGAACGTTGTAGATGACCTTGCTGCCGTCTCTCTTGATGACCAGCTGCACCTGCGCGTACGCCGGGGGCGCGGCCAGAACCACCGCCAGCAACACGCCCGTGACACGCATCGCCTGAAATGGTACCACTTCACTCATGAGCTCCGCGCTCGCCGCGATCGTCGATCAGTTGGAGGTGCTTTACGGACCCGTCAGGCAGCCGGTCACGCGGCCGTTCGACATCATCATTGCGGAAAACGCGTCGTATCTCGTCGACGACGCGCGGCGGCTGCAGGTCTTCCGCCGATTGAGGGACTGCGAGGCCTGTCCTCTGCGCAAAGTCTGTCAGTGGTACCAGATCCACTGTTCGGTTTAGCGACCCGGCAGAGAAAAGAATTTACGTCGTACCGCTCGCTTTTGGCGTCGCGCGGTGGGTATGATTGTCCGTTCCGTACAAGGCACGTACCGATGCAGCCCGAGAGCGTCTCGGGTTGAACACTCGTTTACCGCCGGTGACGGAACCAGGAGAATCTCCTATGGACGGTCTGCTTCGCTCTCTCATCAAAACCGTTCGCCGTCGTCTCAAAGCCGACGAGGAAGTCTCGGTCGAGGCTGTCACTCGTGAGCTTGGTTATACGCGGCAGTACATCTCGGGACGTTTTCACCGCGTCACGGGAAGGCTTCTCAGCCACTTTCTGAAGGAAAAGCGCCTGGAGAAGGCCGCCCGGCTGCTGAAGGCCGGCAACCTGCGCGTATCGCAGATCGCGCGCCGTTGTGGCTTCGACTCCGAGAACTACTTCCGGCAGCAGTTCCGGCAGCGTTACGGAATGTCGCCTCGCCAGTTCCGGACGTCGGGAACCAGCCGCGGATTTCACGCCTTGTCGAAGCCGGCTTCGGCCCAGATATAACGGAGCGTATTCGCGTCCGCGGTGCGCGTCGCAATGGCGTCGCGCAGGAAGAGCAACGCGCGCCGCGCGGTCGAGCGAGGAGTTGCCGTGCGCGCGAGATATTCGCGATGAGCGGCGGACGACTCGAACGTGACGGCGTGAAACGGATGGTGCAGACGAACGACCGTCCCCTGGATCGACGTGTCCGCTTCCCGCCGGAGGTAATGGCGTCTGTGGAACAGCCGGATCTCTCCGTGGTCGAGGCGTAGACGCAACGGCCTGCCCGCATAGAGCGGAAGGGTCCGGATCCGAAAGCCCCACGCGTTCGACGCGGTGATCGCCGCTCCGATCTCCGCGGCGAGCGTTTCGTCGACGGTCTCCGGCTCACGCATGATCAGCAGCCAGTCGTTCGTCGAAGCGTCGACGGCGCGATTGAACTCGGCACGATGCTTCGCCAGCGGCTCGCGCGGCGGGATGTCGAGCACGAGCTGCTCGATCCGCGTGAAGTGCGGCGTGAGCGCGGCGATGTCCTGCTCGTGAACGTGGCCGAGCGTGACGATGGAGAGCTGCATGTTCGGGTTACCGGTTACCGGTTACCGCGTATTCAACCGGCAACCGGCAACGGGCAACAGGTAACTCACTCTCCGAGGTCCTCGCGAATGCGCTCGATGCGCACGGCTTTTCCTGTGGAGTCATCGATCTCCACCAGAATCCCCGACAGTCGAATGTCCCGCTTCGCCACTTCCAGCTTCTTCGGCGTATTCATGAGAAAGCGATGCAA
>DASVHS010000484.1:0-5102 GCA_036382495.1 Thermoanaerobaculia bacterium
ATCGCCGAAGGAGGCACGTACCACGATGTCCGTCAAACTCGCAGAGCCGCTCATCGTCTGGGCTGATCACTCTCGAATCGCGGCGTTCGGCGAACAGACGCTCGCCGCGATCGACGTCGAGAGCCGGAAACTGTTGCGCGATCCGTCGGAGCTGTTGAGCCGCGCCGTGCAGCCGGTCTTGTGGCTGCTGGTGTTCGGACAGGTATTCAGCCGCGTTCGCGGGATCGCCACGGGACCGGTCAGCTACATCGAGTTCATGGCGCCCGGCGTGGTCGCGCAGAGCATTCTCTTCGGCGCGATCTTCTACGGCATCGCCGTGATCTGGGAGCGCGACCTCGGCATCGTGCACAAGCTGCTGGTCAGTCCTGCCTACCGCCTCTCGCTCGTGCTCGGGAAAGCTCTCGCGGCGGGCACGCGCGGGGTGGCTCAGGCGATCATCATCTACATTCTCGCGGTTCTGATGGGCGTGCGGCTTCGCATCAGCGTGCCCGCGATTCTTGGCGTCGTGCTGATCGTCGTTCTCGGCTCAGCGACGTTTTCAACGTTCTCGCTCGTGATCGCGTGCATCGTGAAAACGCGCGAGCGTTTCATGGGGATCGGTCAGATACTGACGATGCCGCTCTTCTTCGCCAGCAACGCGATTTATCCGTTGTCGCTCATGCCGCCCTGGCTGCACACCGTGGCGCTCCTCAATCCGCTGACCTACGTCGTCGACGCGCTGCGCATGCTCATGCTGCAGCACGGCACGAGCACCTTCGGACTCGGCATCGATGCCCTCGTCGTCATCGCGTCGTTTCTCGTTCTCCTCGCGATCGCACAGTGGCGCTATCCGACTCTCGCGCAGTGACGGGTCGCAGATAGTCGCGAAACCAGTTGCGCGCGAGCGCGGCAACGCGTTCCAGCGCACCCTTTTCTTCGAACAGGTGGGCTGCGCCCGGAACGACTTCGAGGCGTTTGACGCCAGCCAATTTCTGCAAAGCCATCTCATTCAGTTCGAGCACCAATGTGTCGTGCTCGCCCACGATGAACAACGCTGCAGCGCGAATACGAGCGATGTCTGACGCAAGATCGACACGTCCGCCGCGTGACACAACGGCGCGTACGGCATTCGACCGCGCCGCAGCTGCGTCGAGAGCGGCTGCTGCGCCAGTGCTGGCGCCAAACAATCCGATCGGCAATTTGGCCAGCGGTTCATAGCCGGTCACCCAGTCGATCATCTGAACGACGCGCGTCGTCAGCCACGGAATGTCAAAGCGAAACTCGGCGGTCCGTTCGTCGATGACCTCTTCCTCGATCGTCAGCAGGTCGGCGAGGACCGTAGCAATTCCGGCAGAATTCAGTGCCGACGCTACAAACTGATTTCGCGGACTGTGGCGGCTACTGCCGCTGCCGTGGGCAAACAACACGACTCCCGTGGCATTCGCAGGGACGACCACGTTGGCCGAGAGAAGCACAGTTCCGGCCGGAATCTGGAGCTCTGTCTGTTCTAGCTCTGTCACTGCATTCATGAGTTCTCCCTACGGAAGCAATCCGATAGCGAGCTTCCATACCGGCCAGCATTGGCTCCCCGACCGCGCCTCGCTAGGACAGGCGGGCAGCGATTTTGTGATGGCCGAATACCATCGGTTGTGACTCTGGTCGTTGGCTGATCATCGAACCGAGCCCACAGTAACAAGTGATGGACAACTCGAAATCGGAACAGCACCGCAAGCCGATCGCATCGCTCGTTTCCAGAGCCGGAGGACGACCAGGCTCGCAGCAAGCGTGCGACACGGTGGTGAAGGGCGCTAGTGCGGGACCAACTCTCGCGCGGCAGCCTTCCGCATCAGCTCCACGACCTCCGCGTCCTCAACCTGCGCGAATTTGTCGTACCACTCCCCGACGGCGCTGAAGTCGTCCGGCGTTGACAGGCAAATCAGATCGTCAACCTCGGGTTGTAACCGCTCACAAGTCGTCGGAGGAGCGACCGGAACGGCCAGCACGATCCGCGACGGGTTCTGCGCTCGAATGCAGCGGATCGCGGCAAGTACAGTGGAGCCGGTTGCGATTCCATCATCGATCATGATCACGGTTTTTCCGGTGAGAGCGAGAGGAGGAAGATCGCCGCGGAAGAGTTTTTCGCGCCGGGCCAGCTCCGTTTGCTCTTCTTTCGTGGCTTCATCGATTTTCGATTGAGGGATACGCAGCGCGCGCACTACGTCGTCGTTGAGCACGCGGATGCCCCCGCTCGCGATCGCGCCCATCGCCAGTTCGGGCTGCCACGGCGCGCCGAGTTTCCGCACGATGATCACATCCAGCGGAAGATCGAGAGCGGCAGCCACTTCGGATGCCGTCACGACGCCTCCACGAGGAAGGCCAAGGACGATGGCGCTCGCATCGATCGCATACGATCGAAGTTTTTCAGCAAGTAGACGACCGGCTTGTTTTCGATCCCGGAATCGAATCGGTTCTGTACCGGCAGACATACTGACAATGTGTGCTGGCATTTCTACGCGGTCGATGCCGCAGGTCACCGCCGGGATGTGATTCCTGACCTGTTCCTCATGTCGCCAGAAGAGTTCACTTGAGCGATGAGTGAATTTGTCCTTCTCTCAGGGACAGCACATCCGGCTCTGAGCGCCGCCGTCAGCAGTGAGCTCTCCATTCCACTGAGCGCATGTACCGTCGAGAAGTTCCCCGACGGCGAGATCACCGTCCACCTGAACGATTCCGTGCGGAAGAGAGAAGTGTTCATCATCCAGCCCACCTCGCCGCCGGTCAATGACCATTTGATGGAACTGCTGGCATTCGCCGACGCCTGCCGCCGCGCAGCGGCATCGCGAGTGGTGGCCGTCATCCCGTACTTTGGCTATGCCCGGTCCGACAAACGCGGACCTCATCGCGATCCGATCATGGCGAGCCTGGTCGCTGCCGTTCTTCAGGCGGCCGGCGTCGATCAGGTGATCACGATCGATCCTCATTCGCCGCAGATCGAAGGCTGTTTTCACATTCCGGTGGACACGTGGTCGGCAGTCGGGCGCCTGGCGCTCGCGCTTCGCGGGCGCATCCCTCCACAGACCGTCATCGTCGCCCCCGACGTCGGAGCAGTACGGCTCGCGACGCACTATGGCGAACTGCTCGACCGGCCGGTCGTCGTGCTGCACAAACGGCGAGCCACGGCGAGAGAAACCGAGGTCACACATGTTGTTGGAGAGGTGCGCAACCGGCCAGCGGTCATCGTTGACGACATGATCTCCACCGGCGGAACCATCCGACGCAGCATCGAAGCGCTGCTCTCCTCGGGAGGGCGGCCGGACATTACCGTGGTTGCCACGCACAGCTTGATGTTGGAGGGTAGCCGCGCAAAGCTCGATTTACCGAGCATTCGGGAGATCATCGTCAGCGACACCATCCCGCCATGCACTGACTGGCCGTCGCTGCGCGCAGTGTCCATTGCTCCGCTCCTGGCGGATGCAATCCGGCACGCGGCTTCGCTGAAACCTGCGCCGATCGAAGAAATGGCAACGGTCGTGTCGATTGGCCGCACGGTTTGAAATGAACGACCCGCGAAATCGCGAGACGAACTAGACGCGGAAGTAGACACTCGCGTCCCGTTTCCGGAGCCTCGCGGCCGCTTCAAGAAACGGATGGAGCGTGAACATGCAACATCGCTTTCTCGGACTCGTTCTCATGGCTCTGACCATCGGAAGTCCGCAAGCCGCTCCGCGCGCAGGAGCCGCGTCCTGTTCGACTCGCGGGGGCAACGCTCCCGCACGCCGGCCTGTGATTGCCGCCACGTCCGCCCGGTGACCTGGGTGTTGTCTCCCCGGTGATTGGCGGCATATGCCCTGCGCCTCCTCCCACCATTCAATGAATCGAAATATTGAGGAGACGCTATGAAACCAGCAAGAGTCCTCGGGATCGCGGCGATCGTGCCGTTCGTGTTCGCGGCGTTCGCGGCTGGTGCCGCGCCGGTGTCCGTGACCGTCTCGGTAACGGGAACCCCAACGCCCGGCGCGACGGTCACCGCAAAAGCAGTGGTCACGATCAACGACGGTTCGACGCTCCAGAGCATTAAGTGGACGCAGACCGGCGGCGTCTCGGCCGCGCTCTCCAACACCGCGACCGACACGGTCACGGTCGTGCTTCCCGATCGGAAGGCGCTTAAGAAGGCGCTACTGACGGCAATCGAAGAGCAGCCGATCGCCGATGCAAATCTGCCGTCGAACATCCCATCGCCCAGCGGTTATCAGGCCCAGCTACAGAGTCGCTTCGGCGTGATCGGCATCGTGCCTGAAGCGTTGGCGGAAGCAGGAGGAGTGAGCCTCGACGTCGCAGTCACGACAAGCTCCGGCACCTATCACACGGCTTCCTCGATCGCAGGCACGCTGCCGTGGACGACGACGATCGGCGTTCGCAACGTGCCGATTCATCTGCCGGTTCTGCTGCACGGAAAAGATCAGGCCACGTACAACTGGACTTTGGCCACGCCGGCAGGATCGACCGCGATCCTCGCCGACGCCACGACACAGAATCCGGAGTTCACTCCGGATGTCGCCGGCGAGTACGACCTCGCCGTGACCGATCTGAACACGAACAAGACCGTGAAGCTCGCCGTGTACGCCGGCACTTGGAAGGGCATGATCACCGGCGCAGATGCCAGCGGGCTTCCGATCCCCGATTCACAATGTATGCAGTGCCACGTGCAGAACACCCCGCGATTCGATCTTTTCACTCCGTGGAAGAAGACGGGCCACGCCGCGATCTTCACTGAGAACGTGAACACGCCGAACGGCCACTACAGCGCGTCGTGCATCGGCTGCCACACCGTCGGATACAACAACCCCTCGGTGAACAACGGCGGCATCGATGAAGCTTCAGACTTCCCGGCGTTCCTGAGTTCCGGGCTCATGAGCCACGGCGATCCAGGCAACTGGACCAAGATCCTGGCGAATTACCCGAACACCGCGCGGTTCGCAAACATCCAGTGCGAGAACTGTCACGGTCCGCAGAACAGCGCCGCGCATCAGACCTCCTCGCCTGTCGTGAGCGAGAGCTCGAGAATCAGCCTCTCCTCGTACGTCTGCGGCAGTTGCCACGGTGAACCAGCGCGCCATGGCCGG
>DASVHS010000485.1:0-6328 GCA_036382495.1 Thermoanaerobaculia bacterium
CCCACACAAACCCCGCTGACACGCAGTCGCCGCTCGTGCACCACCCCAGGATGTAGCCCCATGAGTTGTTGTCGGAGCGCGACGTGAGCGCGTTCTTGAGGTCGAGAAAGTTGTCGTTGTTCGCGTCGTATTCGTCGAGCGTCGCCGAGGGGGCCATGCCTTTCGCCGACGGATCGATGCCCGCGGCGATCATCGTCCCGGCGACATGCGTCGCGTGCTGGACGTCGCGGGTCGCGCTGCCAACGAACGGCGTATGCGACGTGAGCCGTCCGTTGAATTCCTTGTGCGACGCGTCCGCTTGCGCGAGCTCGAAGTACGAAAGCGATACGCCCTGCCCGCTCAGGTTGTAAGGTCCCGAGAACAGCGGCGTCACGTTGGAGAGCGCCGCGGAGACGGCGTTCTCCGATTCGATCGGCAGATTCCGCGGACCGTAGACGAGAAGGACCGAGTCATCCGCCGCCAGGGAAGAAAGTGCGGACGGAGCAATCAGCGTGGGGATTCGACGGGGCACATGAAATTGATTCTGCAGCGGCTCGGCGAGCGTTCCGCCGACCGCTTCGATCGCCGATTTCGCGGCGGCGAACGAGACGCCGTCCTGGAAAAGGATCTGGAGCCGCGCATACGGTCGCGTGCTGGCGAGCTCACGCAGTGCGGAGCCATGCAGCTTCAGGTCGCCGGTCAGCGGGGTCAGCGATGCCACGCGCGGATCGGCGGCGGTCACCGTCGCATCGGCGGTCATGCGGACGAGGTAGCGGCCGTTTGTCAGCACATGCTCGATGATGAGCCCGCGCGACGCGAGGTCCGCCTGCTCCTGCTCGTTCAGCAGCCGGCTCGGCGAAAGGATGAAGTGGAGGACAGGCGCCTGGCCTGTCCGGACAGGCGAGGGCGCCTGTCCTCCACTCGTGATCGCGCCAAGAACCGTGGTTGCCGAGAGAAGAAAAACCGCCAGGAGAGTTCGTCGCATAGTTGTCGTTCAATGGTGCCCGAGGCCGGGATCGAACCGGCATGCCCCGAAGAGCGGCAGATTTTGAGTCTGCTGCGTCTGCCTATTCCGCCACTCGGGCTTCCCTAAGACTGAGGAGTGAGCACTGACGACTGAGTGTCCTTCCAGCGCTTTGCCGCTGTATGGAGCTCATCATCGGTCAGTACTCGATTCGTTGATTTTGCAAGTTGAAAGATCTCTTTGGCCAGCAGCTCATCCTGCGGATACCCGTGAGCGGCCAGCCAGTAAACGACATTCGACAGACCGCACATCGGACCGACTTCAATGACCTGCTGCAGGCCGAACATCCCTGCCGGAACGCCCGAGTAAACGCGGTCCGCGAGCCATTCGCTTCCCTTTTTGCGAGCTTTGATGATCGCCGCGGCGTGAACGCCCGTCCCCGTACGGAACGCATCGCGTCCGAACACAGGATAGTTGTCGGGCAGCGGGACGTGTGTCGCTTTCGTCACGAAGCGGACATAGTCCGGAAGCTTCGTCAGATCGTTGTCGATCCAACCCATCAGTTTCAGGTTGACCATCAGCAGGTCCATCGGCGTGTTGCCGACGCGTTCACCGATTCCGGCGGCCGATCCGTGCACGCGATCCGCGCCCGCTTCGATCGCGGCGATGCAATTGATGATTCCGAGGGCGCGGTCCTGGTGGCCGTGCCAGTCGACTTTGACTTCAGGGTTGAGACGGTCCACGAGAGATCGGACGAAACGCACGAGGTTGCGTGTACCCCATGGCGTGGCGTGGCCGACCGTGTCGGCGATGCAGACGCGCTTTGCACCGGCGTCGATTGCCGCGGTGTACAGCTTCTCCACATCTTCCGGCTTCGCCCTCGTCGTATCCTCGGTCACATACATGACGGGGATGCCGTTCTCCGTCGCGAAACGTACGGCCTTCGTCGACTGCTCGATGATCCAGTCGATGTCCCACTCTTCGGTGAACTGTCGGATCGGCGATGAGCCGATGAAGAGATCGGCTTCGATGGCGATGCCGACGCGCTGTGAAATCTCGATGATTGGCCGGACGTCGTTCTCGTGCGTCCGCCCGGCCGCGCTCGGGTAAACCGAGAGCTTCTTGTTGACGATCTCGCGCGCGAGCGCTTCGACGGTCCGCTGCACGTGCGGTCCGGCGCCGGGCAGACCGATATCGGCATTGTCGATGCCGATGTCGTTCATGAAGTGGAGGATCTGGATCTTCTCTTCGAGCGTCGGATCGGTCACCGAGGGCGACTGCAGGCCGTCGCGCAGCGTCTCGTCGTCGAATTCGATGCGGCGCGCCGGACGCGGCGGCTGATCGACCGCTTCGTTCCAGTCGTAGATGAGATCCTGGGTCTCGTCCAACATCACCGGGTCAGTGTAGCGTGCAACTAGAAGGCCGCTGAGCCCTTGTTCTTGCGCCGCTCGAGCTCCGCGGCCCAGTCTGGCGACTCGTACGAGACGCCGATCATGAGTCCCGAGGTGATGTTGACCAGGAGCTGCTGCCCATCGTCACGCCACTGCGTCAGAAAAATGGCCTTGCCCGACCGGATCGCCTCGGACTCATAGCCGTCGCCCTGATGGAACGGCTCGACGAATGACGCGAGAGTGCGCACCGGCTTTCCGTACTTGTTGAGCAGGACCTCGCGGACCTGGCTGTAAGTCTCGCGGATCGTTTCCTCCGGCGTCGTCAGCATGACGATCACCCGCACGAGCCTCCCCTTCGCAAACATCGCCATGCCGGCGGCGTCGTGGCCCAGAAGATCGCCGCCGAACGAGTAGTCGCCCTGCTTGTCCTTCTTGATCTGCTTGAAGCCGGCGGCCTTCAGCTTCTTCACGACGCTATCAGCCGGCGCATTCCAGGGGATGTCGGAGAAGACGAATGCAGCGCGGGCGTTGAGGGTGATGAGAATCGCGAAGGCCGCGAAGAGGAGCTTCTTCATGCGGGCATTATCGCCCGATGTCATCCTGAGCCGCGAAGACGGCGAGGGATCTGGGCGGCGGAATCGCGCCCCCGCCCAGATCCCTCGCCGTCTTCGCGGCTCAGGATGACGCGGCTAGCGCCCTGGAAAATCCGGCGTCCGCTTCTCCAGGAACGCTTTCATCCCTTCCTTCATGTCTTCGCTCGCGCATAGAAGACCGAAGAGCGTCGCTTCGAGGACCTGCCCTTCTTCGAACGGCATGTCGCTGCCGCTGTTGATCACTTCGATCGCCGCGCGGATCGCGACGGGTGACTTCGTTGCGATTTTCTTCGCCAGCTCCTCCGCGGTCGACATCAATTGATCGGCGGGTACGACCTTGTTCACGAGTCCGATGCGCTCCGCGTCGGCCGCGCCGATCCGTTCACCCGAGCAGATCAGCTCGAACGCTTTTCCTTTGCCGAGGAGACGGACCATGCGCTGGGTGCCGCCGTATCCGGGGATGATTCCGAGCGAGACTTCCGGCAGTCCGAGTTGCGCCTTCTCCGACGCGATGCGCATGTGACACGCGAGCGCGAGCTCGCAGCCGCCGCCGAGCGCGAATCCGTTGATCGCCGCGATGACCGGCTTCGGGAAGCGCTCGATCTGGAGAAATACGGTCTGCCCCTGCTCGGACACGAATTTGCCGACGATCGGCGTCATCTTCGCGAGCTCGGTGATGTCCGCACCCGCGACAAACGCTTTTTCGCCCGCTCCGGTGAGGATCACGCATCGGATCTCATCGTCCTCGCGCACCTCCGCGAACGCCTTGCCGATTTCTTCGATCGTCTTCGCGTTCAATGCGTTGAGCACCTTCGGCCGGTCGATGGTGATGACGAAGATGTTGCCCCTGCGCTCGGTCCTGACGTTCTCGTACATCACACGGTCCTGTCGAACGGCACCGGCTTCTCGCCGGCATAGTCGTAAAAGCCCCCGCCGCTTTTCCTGCCGAACCGGCCGGCAAGAACCATTTTGCGAAGCAGCGGCGGTGAGGCGAATCGTTTCTCACGATACTCCTCGAACATGACCAGGCTGATGTAATACGTCGTGTCGAGACCGACGAAGTCGAGCAGCGTGAACGGTCCCATCGGATATCCGCATCCAAGCTGCATGGCCTTGTCGATGTCCTCGATCGACCCGACGCCTTCTTCGTACGCGCGGATGGCGTCGAGGATGTAGGGCACGAGCAGACGGTTGACGATGAATCCGGAGTTGTCGCGGCACGCCACCGGCTCCTTGCCCAGTGACTTCGCGAATTCGAACGCGCTCTTGAACGCGTCGTCGGTCGTGAGAATCGTGCGCACCACTTCGACGAGCTTCATCATGGGCACGGGATTGAAGAAGTGGAGGCCGACGAACTGTTTCGGCCGCGCTGTCGCCATGGAGAGCTCTGTGATCGTCAGCGACGACGTGTTCGACGCGAAGATCGCATCCTTCTTCACGATCGAGTCGATGGCGGTGTACGTCTCCTTCTTCACCTGCGGATTCTCGGTGATTGCCTCGATCACGATGTCGCACTGCGCAAGCTCACCGAGCGACGTCGATCCTTTGAGTCGCGACAGGCACGAGGTCTTGTCCGCCGCCGACAGCTTGCCCTTCTCCACGAACCTGCCGAGGCTCTTGTCGATGCCGGCCATGCCTCGATCGAGAAATTTCTGTTCCACCTCAACGACGACCGTGTCGTACCCCGCCTGCGCGGCGACCTGCGCGATGCCCGATCCCATCAGGCCGCAGCCGAGGACGCCCACCTTTTGAATCTTCATTCGCTCCTCCCCAAAAGCGGCGCCATTGTACGAAAGGATGAAGGATGAAGGCTGAAGGCTGAAAGTTTTTGCGTTCTTCATCCTTCATCCTTCATCCTTCATCCTTTCCAATGGAAGATCGCAAACTCCGCCCCCAGGTCGTGATTCTCGGCTTCGTCTCCCTGCTGAACGATTCGGCGAGCGAGATGATCTATCCGCTGCTGCCGGTGTTCATCACGGCCACGCTCGGCGCTTCGCCGGTGATCGTCGGATTGATCGAGGGTGGCGCGGATGCGCTTGCGTCGATCTTGAAATTCGCGGCGGGTGCGTGGTCGGATCGCGTCACGCGTCGCAAACCGATCATCGCGGCCGGTTACGCGCTCGCCGCGGGTTCGCGCGCGCTGATCGGTGCGGCAGGGTCCTGGATGGCCGTTCTCACGGCGCGGCTCGTCGATCGGATGGGCAAAGGAATCCGCTCGGCACCGCGCGACGCGATGATCTCCGATGTCACACCGCCCGAGCAGCGCGGCCGCGCGTACGGATTTCATCGCGCGATGGACCACGCCGGCGCGGTCGTCGGTCCGCTGCTGGCGACACTACTGATGTCCGGCATGGGTGTTTCGCTGCGACACATGTTCTACATCTCCGTGATTCCAGGCGCGATCGCGGTGGTGCTGGTGCTGGCGTTGTTGAAAGAGCCCCGGCGAGTCGAAGCCGTCATCGGAAAAGACGGCGGGCGAAAGCCCGCCTCCACACAGAAGCTGTCTCCCGATTTTTATCGAATGATCTTCGCGATCGCCATTTTCTCGCTCGCGAATTCGAGCGATGCGTTTCTCCTGCTGCAGGCACACGATTCCGGCATGTCGACGGCGATGCTGCCGCTGCTGTGGGCCGCGCATCACGCTGTGAAGTCGCTGCTTTCGACTCACGGCGGTGCGCTATCCGATCGCATGCAGCGGCGCTACGTCGTCGGATTCGGCTGGCTGCTCTACGCGGTCACCTACTTCTTTTTTCCCATGGCGAAAAGCGTGACCGCGTTCTTCGCGCTGTTCGTCTTCTACGCATTGCCGTTCGTGTTCAGCGAAGGGGCGGAGCGCGCGTTGATCAGCGATCTCGTGCCGGCGGGCGTCCGCGGCAGGAGCTTCGGCATCTACTACCTCGTCAGCGGTCTGGGCGTCTTCGCCGGCTCGCTGATGTTCGGCGAGCTCTACGCACACGTATCGAAGCAGGCGGCATTCCTAGCCGGCGCGGCGCTTGCGCTCGCCGCGGCGATCGTGATCGTCGTCCCTGCGCCAAAGAAACTTACTTCAGACTCGTGAACCAGGTGCAGAGCGCCGCACGGTCCGCATCCGTGAGATGCGCCGCGGGATGCATCGGCAGATATGTTTTCAGTGGCATATCGCCCTTTTTCACCTGGTCGCAGGCATCGCCGAGTTTCTTGATCTGCTTCTTTTTCGGAAGCGCAGCGAACTCGGAGAAATTCAGCGCCTTGCGGCCATCATTGACGTGACTCTTCAACCACCACGACACCGGCGAGATCTGTGAGTACCACGGCCATCGCGTCTCGTTCGAGTGACAGTCGTAACAGGCGCGATGGATCGTGGCGTCGATATTCGGCGGGACCGTGAGCACCGCCTGAATCGTGTGCTTCGGATCGACCGG
>DASVHS010000486.1:0-2691 GCA_036382495.1 Thermoanaerobaculia bacterium
TCCGAACAGCGACAACGTGTTGATCGAGAAGCCAAGGAGCGGAAAGACCGCGAAGGTGCCGATGAGCGAGACGGGGACGGCAATCAACGGGATCATCGTCGCGCGCCAGTTCTGCAGGAAGATGAACACCACGAGCACGACGAGCAGCATCGCTTCGATGAGCGTGTACGAGATCTCGCGGATGCCTTCCGTCACGGCCGCCGTGTTGTCGACCGACACGACATAGTCCATGTCCTCGGGGAAGCGTTCCTTCACGCGGGCCATCGTCTCGCGCACCGCTTTCGCAACCGCGAGCGCGTTGGATCCCGGCGCCTGGAAGATGCCGATGACCGAGGCCGGCTTTCCGTTGAGGCGGCCGATCTGTTTGTAAGTCAGGCCGCCGAGCTCGACGCGCGCGACGTCTTTCATTCGAACGGTCGAACCATCGGGGTTCAATCGCACGACGATGTTCTCGAACTCCTGCGGGGTGATCAGACGGCCCTGTGCGCGAACTGCGTACGTGAACTCCTGTCCCTTCGGTGCGGGCTCGGCGCCGATCTGTCCCGCCGGATTGACCGTGCTCTGCGTCTGAACGGCCGTGCGCAAATCGCCGACCGTCAGTCCGAGCTTGGCCATCTTGTCGGGATCGACCCAGATGCGCATCGCGTATTCGGCCGCGCCAAAATTCAGGACCTGTCCAACGCCCGGAACGCGGTAGATCGCATCGTTGACATTGATCAGCGCGTAGTTGCCGAGGAAGAGACCGTCGTAGGTGTTGTGCGGCGAGAAGAGGGAGATCAGCAGCATCGGCGTCCCCTGCGTCTTCCTGTACGTCACGCCGAACTGATTCACCTCGGTCGGAAGATTGGGCTGCGCCTGCGAGACACGGTTCTGGGTATTGACCTGGTCGGTGTTGCGATCCGTGCCGACGTCGTACGTGACGCGGACCGTAGCCGTGCCGTCGTTCGCGTTGACCGACTGCACGTAGAGCATGTCTTCGACGCCGTTCACCTGCTGCTCGATCGGCGTGGCGACCGACTGCTCGATCGTCTGCGCGTCAGCGCCCGGATACGACGTCTGGATCTGGATGAGCGGCGGGACGATGTCGGGGAATTGTTCGACCGGAAGGCCGGCCAGCGCGATGAGGCCGCCGAGGACCGTGACGATGGAGATGACGATGGCGACGACGGGGCGATTGATGAAGAAACGAGCCATGTCTTACCTTGATCCTGCGTTCGCGGAGGTCGATGGAGCGGCTGCGACTTCGGGCGGAACTTCTTTCGGCACGACGGTCATGCCTGATTTCAGGCGCGAGAATCCGCCGATGACGACGCGATCTCCCGGCTGCAGTCCATGGTTGATCAGCCACACGTTGCCGATCTGCGGACCGATGGCGACTGTACGGATCTCCGCTTTGTTGTCGGGACCGACGACGGCGACCTGATACACGCCCTGCAGTTCGTTGACCGCGCGCTGCGGCACGAGGATCGCGCCGCGCCGCACTTCCGTCGCCGCGCGAATCTTTGCGTACTGACCCGGACGAAGGATGTTGCCGGGATTCGGGAAGATGCCGATCGTCGTGATCGTGCCGGTCTTCACGTCGACTTCGCGTCCTGACAGCAGCACGTGGCCGTGCTGCCCGAACACGCTGCCGTCGGAGAGGATGAGCTGCAACTCGGCGTTGCGCATGGCCGGATCGCGCTGGAGCTGGAGGTACTCCTGCTCGCCGATCTGATAGCGCACGCGGATGGGATCGACTCTCGAGACGGTCGTCAGCACCGATTGCGGCCCGACGAGATTTCCGACCTGGGCCTGGGCGATGTCGGCGATTCCGCTGATCGGCGAGGTCACGCTCGACCAGGAGAGGTTGAGGCGCGACTGCTCGACGACGGCGTTCAATGCGCCGACGGTGGCTCTGGCCGCCGATTGTGCGGACCGGGCGTTGTCGAGCTCCTGCTGGCTCATCGCCTTCTGCGCGGCGAGCGGCTCGTATCGCGCGACGTCGCGGTCTGCTTTCGTGAGTCCCGACTGCGCCTGCGCGAGATTCGCTTCGGCCTGCTGCAGCTGGGCGCGCACCTGCCGGGCGTCGATGTCGAACAGCACATCGCCCAGGTGAACGAAGCTTCCTTCTGTGTAGACGCGGCGGAGGAGGTAGCCGTCGACTTTCGGACGGATCTCGGCGTTGACGTCGCCGTCCGTCGTCCCGATCCATTCGCGATAAATCGATTCATCGCGTTGAATCACCGGTACGACATCGACCGCGGGCGGTGGCGGCGCTGCTTTTACCGCCTCCGATTTGCCACAGGCGAACGACGCGAGCGAGAGGAGGATCGGAACTGCGGTGATGAAGCGTTTCATATTCATTTCTCTTTTTTCGACTTCGGTGCGGCGACGCCGCGGCAGATGAAATCGCGGGCGAACTGCACGTCCTCCGCGAGGGGGCGCTTCGTTTTCTCGGTCATGCGCTGCAGGCCGATGTCGCGGATGACTGAGGCCAGGGCGATGGCGATGCGCTCGGCCGGCTCGTCGCGCACTTCACCGCGCGCGACCGCCGCGTCGACCATCGATGCGAGCTGGGCGATGTTCGTCTGGTAGCACGCGTGCTTGCGCAACCGGCGCGCGCCGAGCGGCTCGGCCATGGCCAGGTAGAGGCGGAAGAACTCCTGGCGCTGCTCGAAGAAGTCGAGCTGCGTCTCGACGACGTGCTCGACA
>DASVHS010000487.1:0-3515 GCA_036382495.1 Thermoanaerobaculia bacterium
GACTCTTCTCCGTCGAATCCTCGAGGTCCGCCGCCGCCCGCAGCGCCGCCTCGGCCTCGTCGTTATGTCCCACGGCGTGTGCAATCCAACCGTCCGCGGCGTGGATCTGAATGTCGAGCTGCTGCGCCCAGTAGGGATTCAGCTTCTGACGCAGTTGCTTCAGTCGCTCGACATCGGCGCGCGCCCGCGCCGGATCGCCACTGCGTGCCGCGCCGATAGCACGCGCGAACCACGTGATCGCCTCGGCATACGCGTAGCGATCCCACGGAAACTCCGCGGGTCGAACAGTCAGCGCCGCGGCATCGGCCCATCGACGTCGCTCGAGCGCGAACCGTGCTGGAACCGCCGCGAGCGCGTAATAGCCCGCGAAATTCTCGACGTCGAGCGCCTTGACCGCGGACAGCTCGTCCGTCACTTGTCGAGCTTTCTCATCCTCGCCGAGTTGCAGGTACGCGTATGTCAGGTAGTCGGATGCGTGCAGATCATCGAACGACATCGCACCCGGATGAGCGCGCGCCGCATATTCGCGCGCCGCGTTTGCCGAGCTCAGATTCGAATCGATCGTCTCCTTCCACATGCCCAGGCGGACGAAGATGTGGGAGGGCATGTGCAGGGCGTGGGGGGAAGACGGAGCGATCTTCGCGTACGCATACGCTGCATTCAACGCGAGCGGCGCAAGACTCGGGTAATCGAAGCTGTGAATCAGATAGTGGGCGATGCCGGGATGATCGGGATGCGTGACGAGCAGCCTGTTGAAGATGTCCGCCGCCTGTCTTTGATACGCGTACGTTTTGTCGCCCGGTGTCGACATCCCGTGCGCGACGAGCGCCAGTCCGTAAAGAATCGCCGCTTCATCGTCATTCGGAAAATCCTTCGTGAGCTGTTCCATCCCCGCTTCATAAGCGCGAGCGCGCGGGACGATGTCGACTTTGTCCCCGTCGCGATAGAACGCCGCGATCGCGTTGATGTAACCCTTCTCGCGCGCCGTCTTCGCGCCGATCGACTCCGCTTTCTGCGCCTCCGACATTCCGCGCGCCAGTTCGGCGGGCGAGTACGGAGACGGCCACACCTCGTGATAGTTGCTCATCGCCGCGCCCCACCACGCGATTCCGCACGCCGGATCCGCCTTCGCAATTTCGACGAACGCCTTCTCCGCCTCCTCGTACCAGAACGAATGCAGCAGCGCGACAGCGCGAGTGAACTTCGGCTGCACGTCCGCGTTACACGAGATCGGGAACGACACCGTCCCCAATCGTTCGGAGGTCATTGCATGGTGATCGTGTTGGTCGACTTGCGCGGCGAGTGGATGCGCAAGAAAAACGATGATTGAGACTGCCGCGATTAGCCGCATGAGCTCTCTCCTGCACCGAGGAATTTCGAAGTTCGAAGTTCGAATTTCGAATTAAGAATGAAAGCATGGACGAGGTTCATTCTTAATTCTTCATTCGAACTTCGAACTTCGAAATTCTCAGGCCTCAAGGATCGCCTCCGCATCGAGCTCAATCTCAACATCATCCCCGACAACAATCCCGCGGCGATCCAACTTAGAGTTCCAGCTCACTCCAAAATCATGACGATTGAGAGTGCCATGCGCGACGAAGCCCGCGCGCGTTTTCGGACCGTGGTCCGCACCGTTTTCCCACCACGGTGTCTGCCAGCTGCCGAGGAAGTGGACGTCGAAGATTTGAGGTCGGGTGACGCCGCGGATGGTGATCTCGCCGGCGACCGTCGCATCGATCGGACCGACCAGGAGCACGCTGTGCGACTTGTACGTGATCGTCGGAAAATGTTCGACGTCGAGAAAATCCGCGCTCTTCAGATGTTTGTCGCGGTCCGGCTCGCCGGTCCACAGACTCGCGGTGTCGATCGTAGCCTCGAACTGCGCGTGCGCCGGCTGCTCCGGATCGAACTCGAGACTGCCGTGTACGTTCTTGAAATGGCCGCGGACGTTCGTGACCATCATGTGGCGGACGCGAAACTCAGCCGACGTGTGACCAGGCTCGAAAAACCATCGCATGGCGACAGCATAAAGCCTGGGGCCTAAGGCCTAGGGCCTAGGGCCTAAGGCCGTCGCCGCGTCAGCCCTTCGACGACTCCTCGCAGTCGGTGCAGCGAGTAGCTGAAGTGCCCGGTCAGCAGGTCTCTCGCCGCGTACGACAGATCTTCGCTGATCAGCGCGGAGACTTTTCCGATCCCACGATGCGTCCGCGCGACGAGGTAACGATTGCGGACGCGCATTCGCAATCCCGCGCGTCCCATCCTGCTCGCACTCGGGGAGCCGCGACGCATCGCCAGCGCCTCCGGTACGAGCTTGAATTTCCATCCGCGTTTTCGCAGCCGTGCAGATAACTCGACGTCTTCGTAGTAGGCAAAGAAGTCGGGTCGCAGGGTCATGCCTCTCAGCTCAACGTCGCGGAGCGCCTGCGTCCTGAACAACGCGGCTGTCGAGGAGATCCCCCACGGCGGCGGCAGCTGCCGCATATTCGCGAGCTTCTGGCCCGCTCCGACGAGACGGAAGACACCGTTCTCGAGGCCGATGCCTGCGCCGTCGATCGTGGTCTTGTCGCGAAGGATGATGCTCTGCGCGCCGGCGACTTTTCCTTCGCTGCCCACCGCCGCCAGCAGACTCTCCAGCCATTTCTCGGAGAGCACGGCATTGTTGTTGACCCAGCCGACGAACGGCGCGCGTACCTCGCTCATCGCTCGATTGATTCCGCCGGTGTAGCCGAGGTTGGTTTCGTTGCGGAGGAGGGTGTAGGGAATGGTGAGGAGGTTCTTCGCCAGTCGCTGATACACGGGCACGCGCGACCCGTTGTCGACGATGAGCACGCGCGAAGGGCGAAGCGTCTGCACTTCGATGGAATGCAGACAATCGTTCAACGCTTCGCCGCCGTCCCAGTCGATGACGATCAGTTCGACTTCGCTTCCCGGTGTGCTCATTGGCGATAGCATACCGTTGCGACGCTATGTCATCCTGAGCCGCGAAGACGGCGAGGGATCTGGGCGGAGGAACGTTGCCCCCGCCCAGATCCCTCGCGCTCTACGGCGCTCAGGATGACATCTGCGAATGGACAGCTGAGTAGCGATGAGCGGCCGAAAGCCGCCAGGATCGTCGCGTTCGTCGTCGTCGCGGCGGTGGTCGTCGTGCTCGATCAGTGGACGAAGGTTCTCGTCCGCGAGCACGTCGGCGCCCCGCGAACGTACGCGAACGGCATCGTGACGCTGCTGCGCACCGAGAACACCGGCGCATTTCTGAGCATCGGCGCAGATCTGCCGGACTCGGTGCGCACGCTGGTCTTCGGCGGATTCGTCGCCGTGATGCTCGTGCTGTTCACGATCGCGGTGATTCGAGGATCGATCTGGCGCCGTGGGGATACGGTGGCGGCGGCGATGATCATCGGTGGAGGATTCGGCAACCTGCTCGACCGGATTCTCCGCACCGGTCACGTCACGGATTTTCTGTATCTGGAAGCCGGGCCGCTGCATACGGGAGTGTTCAATGTGGCGGATATGGC
>DASVHS010000488.1:0-7989 GCA_036382495.1 Thermoanaerobaculia bacterium
AGACCTGCACTTTCAGGAACTCGTGGACCTCTTCGTCGGTGAGGATGCCCTTTTGAATCGCGATCTGTCCGAAGCGGCCGCCGCTCCGTCGCATCGTCGAGTCGATCTCCTGCTGCTGATCGCGGGTGATTCGCTTTCGCCGGACGAGCAGAGCGCCGAGGCGGAATTTCTCCTGGTCGGATCCGGCGTAAACGAGAGAGCCGTTGCTGAACAGAACGTAGGAGTGGCGGCCGTAGCCGGCCAGCATCAGCGTTCCGCTCTTCTTTGCGCTGCTGAGGAGCGTCAGCACGTCGGGAAGCTTGAACGACGCAAGATTTCCCTGCAGAACGACTTCAGTCATGACGTAACAATCGATTGTATTCCTGCTAAAGCGTGCGCATCACGGCGTAGAGCGAAACGACCGAGATCGCGATCCACAGCAGGACGCCGAGGATGAGGGGGCGGACGCCGACGGCGGCGATGGCTTTGCGGGAGAGGCCGGCGCCGATCAGAAACAGCGTGACTTTCAGCACGGCGCGGGCCGCGGTGGCGATTCCGTCCCACATCGCTACCGGTGCGCTGACGTACGTGCGAAGGATCGATGCGATGACGAATAGCAGGATGAACCAGGGGATCGTGATCTTCGCCGCCTTACGCCGGAACGCCGCGGCGGTGCCGATCGTCAGCGGAACGATCCAGAGCGCTCGCGCCAGTTTGACCGGCGTGGCGATCCGCAGCGCCTCGACCCCGTAGCGCGAAGCCGCGCCGACGACCGAGCTCGTGTCGTGAATCGCGATTGCGGCCCAGATGCCGAATTGCTTCTGCGTGAGGTGGAGATACGTGCCGATCGTCGGAAAGAGAAACAACGCGATCGAATTGAGGATAAAAACCGTCGCCAGCGATACCGAGATCTCGTCGTCCGTCGCGTTGATCACCGGGGCCACCGCGGCGATCGCGCTGCCGCCGCAGATCGCGGTGCCGGACGAGATCAGATGCGCCGTCGTCCGATTCACGTTCAGCAAATGTCCGAGAGTGAATCCGAGGAGGAGCGTGCCGATGATGCTGATGATGGTGAAGATGACGCCGGTTTTTCCGGCGGCGACGACCTGCTGGAGATTCATCCCGAATCCGAGTCCGACGACGGACGCCTGCAGCAGAATTTTCGCGGCGCGCGAACCCTGGCGGGGGAATGGGTGGGTGAGCGTCAGGGCGAACGCGACGCCCATCGCGAGCGCGATTGGTGGCGTGACCCAGGGCGTGAGGCAGGCGAGGGCGAGAAGCGTGAAGAGAACGATTCGCCAGACCGTCATCGAACGTTCCGGCGAAAAAGCTCCACGCTCTTCTGCCACGCATCCTCGGCAGCATCCTTCTTGTAGTTCTTTCCCGTATCGTTGAGGAACGCGTGATCGGCACCGGGGTAGACCTTCAACTCAACCTGTTTACCGAGCTGTTTCAGCTTCTGCTCGATCTCCCGTCCCTGTTCGGGTGGAACGCCCTTATCGTTTTCTCCATAGATGAGCAGGATCGGTCCGGAGAGATGAGCCCAGTCGATCGGAGCCTTCTTGAACCCGCCGTAAAAACTGATCGTCGCGGCGACGTTGGCCTCCCGCGCGCCGGTGAACTGCGCCAGGCCGCCGCCCATACAGAATCCGATGACGCCGTACTTCTTCGACGTGCACTCTTTTCGCTTCAGCAGAAATTCGCCGGCGCCGGCGATCTCGCGTTCGGCGCGCTCGGCGTCGAGCTCCATCTTGAGCCGTTGCGCTTCGTCGGGCGATTCCGTCGTCTTCCCGTGAAAGAGATCGGGCGCGATCGCGAGGAATCCTTCTTTCGCGAGCCGGTCGACGAAGCGTTCGATCTGAGGGACGAGTCCCCACCACTCCTGAATGACCACAATCGCCGGACCACGCCCGGCCATGTATCCTTGGGTCGTGTGGTTGTTCGACGGGAACTCGACGCGCTCGCCCATCTCATGCATCTCCTTCGAGCGGCGCATTGTAGATCGCGTGACGTTTGTGCGCTCAGTCACGTACTAGAAAAGAGCATGTGGGAAAATCGCGCGATCCGGAGACAGCTGTAATGCACAACATCAGTCGGGAGCAGGTGGCGGGGCTGGCGAAGAGGGCGCAATGTCCGCGATGCGACCTCAACAAGACGATCGGCAGCGCGTTGTGCCGCAGGTGCCGCAGCAAGTTGCCGGCGCACATGCGAAGCGGACTCGAAGCCGTGACGACGAAGGACGAGTGGATGGTGAGCCGTGCGTTGCGCGCCGCGGCGAATTACTTCAACGTTCACTTCCAGTCGGTCCGGAATTTCGGAGGCGGGAAGAAGCGGTAGCAAGGAATTGATCCTGAGCGCAGCGCAAAGGACTTTATCCTGAGCGCAGCGAAGGATCTCTCCGTGCACTACGCCGCGATGAGCCTCGGGCCGATCCTGCCGCTGCACCGAAGATTCTTCGACGCTTCGCGTCTCAGAATAAACTCGGGCCGAGGCGGGAAGAAGCGGTAGCCGCGGCAGCGAGGTCGCGCGCTTTGTCATCTTCCGGTTTTTCGGTCGCCAACCGCTCGGCAGTGGTCGCAACATCGCCGGCAGGGCGTTCGCCACTCAACGACTCACTCCAGACGGCTCCCAGCGTCGCCAGACGATGCCGGCGTGATGCCGCCGCCCACGTTCGCGTGACGTCGGCAGCGTGCACTTCGCGAATGATCTCGTGCCGGCGGCCGTCGGCGACCGAGCGGTAGCTCAGCTTCAGCGTCGCGATCGTCGTCCGCGGTGCGATGCCCGGCTTCAGCTTCAAGTCCATCAGGCCGGTCACGGAAACGTTCTTCAGAAGTGTCGACTGGGTCTGCAACTGGTCGGCGCCGATCAGCCGGTGCGAGAGGACCGCGGTGCTGTTGAGCGTGATCTCGAGATCCGCATTCGTGGCCACAGGCGGCACGGACGCTCCCGCGGCAATTTCCTCACGTGGCGTGTCGACCGTGAAGCGAACGAGCGCGGTGTTGTCGGTTGCGAGCGGCGCACGCGAGGCTTCGACGTCGAGCCGGACATCGTGGCGTGGCGCGCGGGCGGTTCCAGCGAAGTAATTGATAAGCGCCGAAACGTCGACGCTGCCAGCCGTGGGACGGTCACCGTTCTCGATGTCATGTTTCACGCGATCGAATGCGGTCGGGTCGATCGACAATCCGAACACCGCGCGCGGAGGAGCGTATGAGAAGTCCGCGGCCTGCGCGCTGCCGGCGATGGCCGGTGCCGCGGCCGGGACTGTGATCGACTCCGATTTTGCGGCGATGTTGCGCGCTCCGGCCGCGCGGTCCATCGCCTCGGCAACTGCTGCCGGGTGTTCGGGCGTCGGGGGCGGTGGCGCGAAGGATGCCGGAACGCGGGTGGGGGCCGCGGCAGCCTGTGCGTCCGCGATCTGTCCGACTTCGTTCACCGTCGTTTCTTTTTTCTTCGCGAGTTTGGCTCGTTCGTCGGCGAGACCCGATGCCAGATGCTGCTCCCGTCTCGCGACCTGATCCACTTCGTCGACGCGCCCGCGGTTGACGTCTTTCTTGTTCTCCGCGAGCGTGATCGTGACTTCGGCAGGAGGCGCTGCGACTTTTCGCGCGGCGATCATCGCCGGTGGGGCCGACTCGATGCTCGGCCTGCTTTTCGAAACCATGTGCAGCGCCACGTAGACCGACGTGACGAGAAGGATGATCGATGCGGCGACGCGCATGCTGAATCCTGTCGAGCGCGACAGCCGTGCGCGATCGCGCTCGACGCTCATCAGGTTCTCGGGAATGTCCGCCTTCAACCGCTCGGACAGACCGGCCGGCGGCTTTGGCACGGAAGTCATCGACAACTTCCGCTGCAATTCAGCTTTTCTGTTCTGATTCATTTCAAGTCCTCGTCGAGAATCGACTCCAGCAGCGAGAACGCTTTGTGCAGCCGTTTTCGAATGGCGACGGTCGTGATGTTCTCGATGACTGCGATCTCCTTGACGGCCAACCCTCCCCAGAAGTGCGCCGTCACCGTAAACCGCAGATCGTCGGGGAGGCGAAGCACCGCAGCCCGGAGGCGTGCCGAGTCTTCGTTCGTGGAGAGGATCTCGTCGGCCGACGGAGCGTCATCGCGGACCTCGGGGATTTTGTCGTCGTCGATCGAGACCACCCGCCGCGGCCGCCGGATGTGGTTCAGGAACGTCGTGTATGCGATTCGGTAGAGCCATGTGAACAGTTGCGAGCGCCCGTCGAAACCGGGAAGCGCCGCCCATGCTTTCTGATACGTCTCCTGGGTCAGGTCCGCAGCGAGATCGCTGTCGGTGCACAATCGAAAGAGCGAGGCGAACACCGCCGAATACGTGCGCTCGACCAATTCCTCTGCGGCACTGCGATCGCCGGCACGAATCGCATCGAGAAGTCGATGCTCCTCGGTCCAGCGAGCGCTCACGTCCTGCTCGGGCTGCCTCGACGGAAACTCGGCGACGTTCGCCACAATGATTGGACACACGGGCGTGACAGTTCGAAACCGCCCTCGCCGAGTATCCTACGCCCCGTGAACAAACTCTTCGCGATGTTCGTCATTTTCGCGGCGGTGCAGCCGGTCGATCGCGCGGCGTTTCAGCGGGACGAAATCGAGTGGCGGCAGGGGCGCGCAGCGCGCCTGCAGGCCCCGGACAGCTGGCTGTCGCTCGTCGCTCTGGACTGGTTGAACGAAGGCCGGAATGAGCTGCGGATGCCCCGTCCGCCGAATTCGTATCTCACGATCGGTCCCGCCGGCGCGATCGTCCTGCGCAAGGGGAAGGCGACTCTCGAGCCGACAAAGGATTCGCATTTCACGATCGATGGAAAAGCGGTCACTGCGCCGGTCGAACTCGTCAACGATATGGATCCACGTGGAGCGACCGTCGTGAGACGCGGCACGCTTCAGTTCGAAGTCATCAAACGCAACGAGCGCTATGCCGTTCGGATGAAGGACTCAAACAGCGAGGCGCGCCGGAACTTTCAGGGACTCGAGTATTTTCCGCCCGATCCGAAGTGGCGCGTAACCGCGAAGTTCATCCCTTACAACCCACCGAAGAAAATCGCGATCACGAACGTCCTGGGCATGACCGGCGACGAGATCTCGCCGGGAGCGCTCGTGTTCACGGTGAACGGAAAGGAGTACCGCATCGATCCGATCCTCGAGCAAGGCGAGAAGGATCTCTTCCTGATCATCAAGGACCAGACGAGTCGCGACCTCACATATCCGGCCGCGCGGTATCTCTACGCGAAACAACCCGGACCTGACGGCACGACGATCGTCGACTTCAATCGAGCGTACAACCCACCATGCGCGTTCACGCCGTACGCGACCTGTCCGCTACCGCCGCGGCAGAACGTTCTTCCATTCCGCATCGAAGCGGGCGAGAAGCGATACGCGGGCGGACATCACTAAGCCGATCGTTCGTCGATCAGGAGCTGCGCAACGCACGCCGTCAACTTTTTCGCGAACGGGATGTGCAGGAACTCGTTCGGTCCGTGCGCGTTGCTGTTGGGGCCGAGGACTCCGGTGACGAGGAACTGAGCCTCGGGGAACTTTTCGCCGAGCATGCCCATGAACGGAATCGAGCCGCCCTCGCCGAACGTCGCCACGCTCTTTCCGAAAAACTCCTTCGATGCGCGCTCGATCGATTGCTCCAGCCACGGCGCGAGCTTCGGCGATTCCCATCCGTCGCCGCCCTTCTCCGCCTCGAACGTCACCTTCGCGCCGTAAGGCACATCTTGTTCGAACAACGTCTTCAGCTTCTTCCCGGGCTCTTTGAGTTTCAGCGTGGGAGGTGTGCGCAACGAGACTTTCACCGCAGTTTTCGGACGGAGGACGTTACCCGCCTGCAGGAGGTCGGGCAGGCCTTCCTGACCGGTGATCGCGAGCGCGGGGCGCCACGTGCGATTGAGCAACAGCTCGACCGGGTCCTTCGCCACCGGCTGGGTCTTGCCGATCCACGGAAACTTGCTCCAGATTTCGTCGCCCATGATCCGCGCCGTCTCCGCGGCTCCCGCGATTCGATGTGGCGGGATGTCGACCCACAACCATTCCGGTTTGATGCGGCCGCTTTCCGCGTCTTCGAGCCGGTCGAGAAGGCTGCGCAGGATGCGGAAGCTCGACGGCACGATCCCGCTCGCATCGCCTGAATGCACTCCCTCGGTCAGCACTTCGACGGTGAGGTTTCCGACGATCGAGCCGCGCAGCGACGTCGTGAGCCAGAGTTGTTCGTAGTTGCCGCATCCGCTGTCGAGGCAGACGATCAGGCGCGGCGTGCCGATTCGTTTCGAGAGCTTGTCGATGTAGTGCGGCAGATCGGTCGATCCGCTTTCTTCACAGCATTCGATGATGACGACGATGCGCGAGTGTTTCACGCCCTGCTGCTGAACGGCTCGGATCGCGGCGATCGAGGCAAAGATCGCGTAGCCGTCGTCGGCGCCGCCACGGCCGTATAGCTTTCCGTCGCGCTGCACCGGCGTCCACGGTCCGAGGCCTTTTTCCCAGCCCACCATGGCCGGCTGCTTGTCGAGGTGCCCGTACATGAGGACAGTCGAGGAGGCGTCGCCTTCCACCTCTATATAGATGAGGGGAGTGCGGCCCTCGCTCTCGAGGACCTCGAGCTTCAGGCCCTTGACCTTCTGCTGCTCGGTCCAGCGGCGGGCCAGGTCCACCGCCGCGTTCATGTATCCCTTTTTCTTCCAGTCCGGGTCAAAGAGAGGGGACTGGTTCGGGATGCGGATGTAATCCTCGAGGGTGCGGACGATCGAATCGTCCCAAACGTGCTCCACGTCACTGCGAATACCTGCGGCGCTCATAGAATCGCGGAGGATAACACCCGTTCCGGGAGGTGGCGTGTGGCCACACTTCCGGAAGTTCGCCTTTTGCATAGAATCGTGGTAGTTTTTCTACGTCTAGACATATCCTTATTTGCGGAAACAATGCTCCGCCTGAGGCGTGAAGCGAAAGGTTTACTGTGCTCGACCAGACTATGGTCCACGATGCTCCGGCGTCCCCCGAGGACGCGGTGAGTCTCGCTGCGGCCGCGGTCGCGCAGTCAGCCGCGCAGGAGAGAGCCAGCCACGCGGATGAAGTCGAGGTGCTGTACACCCAGTACCGCACGCTCCTTCTGTCCGTCGCATGCCGTAAGTTCCGTGTTCCCGAATCGGACGCTGAGAGTCTTCTGCAGGAAGTGTTCGTCTCGTTCCTGCAGACCGGCGCGAGGATCGAGAACGTCCGCGCGTGGCTCGTTGCCGCAATCTGCAACGCCAGCCGGCACTACTGGAGAACGCAGGGTCGCGCCGAACAGTTGCCCGAAGATTTCGTCGAACAGTCCGATCCGGGATCGCACGCGTTGCCGGAGCGTTTCGCATTGGAGATGACCGTTCGCCAGGCGTTGCAGTATCTGCAGCCGCGCTGCAGGGAGACGCTGTGGCTGCACTACTTCGAGGGGCGATCGGCGTCGGACGTGGCTCACGAGCTCGAGACGACGACGCGGTATGCCGAGAAACTGATCCACAACTGCCTGAAACGCGTGCGCGAGATCTACATGAACATCACGGCGGTGCAGCGATGATGCTGGAACGGCACTACGACGAAGAGTCTTTGATCGCGCTGCTTCACGCCGGTGATGGGTCCGCGTCGAGCGATCCGCATCTGGCGGGCTGCACCTCATGCACGGACCTGCTCGAGTCTTACCGCGTCATCTCCGACGTCCTCGGCTCGAAGATCGTGTGGGAACTGCAGGAAACGCCGAATGATGCTGGAGCGGCTCGTGGTGTGGCCGCGATTCGCGCGTTCGCATCCTCAATGGAGAGTGAAGACGAGAGCGCGACCGCGCTCGTGACCGAACTGCTGTCCTCACCGCGTCAGTGGTGGGTGGCAACCGTGGAGCGCGATGAGCGTTTCCATACGGCCGGCGTGGTTCGTCGTCTGATCGAAGTGTCGGAACAGAAGATCGACACGATGCGTGCGGAGGCCGTCGAAACGGCTGCAGCAGCCGTAGCG
>DASVHS010000489.1:0-4593 GCA_036382495.1 Thermoanaerobaculia bacterium
TGGCCGGAACACCCTACGTGATCATCGGCAACGCACAATCGGTCAACGACTTCTCGCATACGACATACCCGCAGGACATTCGCAACTGCGACAACTGCCACGTCGGCACGAACCCGGCCGCGGTTCCGTCACAAGCGACCGCGTATCTCACGACCCCGTCGCGAGCCGCGTGCGGTTCCTGCCACGACGACATCAACTGGACGACCGGCGCGAACCATCCGGCCGGCGCGGAGGCCGACGACGCCGCGTGCGCGACCTGCCACGTTCCCGATAGCGGAGTGGAGTTCGACGCGTCCATCAAAGGCGCGCACACCATTCCTCTGCAGTCGAAACAACTGAAGGGCATCAAGGCCACGATCGTCAGTGCCAGCAACGTTCTTCCCGGCAAGAACCCGACGGTGGTTTACAAACTTACGAATGGCGATGGTACGGCCATCGACGGCAGCAAGCTCGCGACGTTCTCGCCGATCCAGGCCGGTTCGACGAGCAGCTACTCCTGGTACAAACGCGACAACGCGGTCGGTAAGGCAACGTTCGACGCCACAGCCGGGACAACGACATACACGTTCGTCAATGCCATTCCCGCCGACGCCACTGGTACCTGGACGTTCAGCGCCGACATCCGCCGCAACGCCACATTGAAACGCGGCGACGGCAAAGCGGATATCGCTGTAACGGAATCGACCCTCAACCCGATCAAGTACATGTCGCTCACCGGCGGTACCGCCACTCCGCGACGCACGGTCGTCACGCTCGCGCAATGCAATTCCTGTCACGACAGCCTGTCGCTCCACGGCGGACAGCGCAACGCGATCGAAGAGTGCGTGATCTGCCACAACCCGGTCGAGGGCGACGAGGCATTCCGGCCGGCAAATGCCGGACCGATTGAATCCGTGTCGTTCCAACGTCTCATTCACCGGATCCACACGGGCGAAAACATGACGCAGGACTTCACGATCTACGGATTCGGCGGCAGCGCGAACAACTTCAACGAAGTGAAGTTCCCCGGCGACACACGCGACTGCGCGAAGTGCCACGCCGGAACTTCGTACACGCTTCCGCTGCCCACCGGCATCGCATCCGTCATCACGCTGCGCGACTACTTCACCCCGCAGGGTCCCGCCACCGCGGCCTGCCTCGGTTGTCACGACGGCAGCGATGCAGCAGCGCATGCTTTCTTGAATACGGTCACTTTCCCAGGCAGCACGACTCCCGCTGAAGCCTGCGCAACATGCCACGGCACCGGGAAAGACTGGGATGTCGCCAAGGTGCACGCCCGATAAACAGATGTTCGTCGAGGGGGCCGTCAGCGGCCCCCTCGGTTTATCAGGAAGGCAGCGGAAAGAGATGGCCTGTCAATGAAACCTCATGCAACGGGTGTAGCCGCCCTCGTGCTCATCCTCGGTCTGCCGGTCGTTCTGGCCGCGCAGACACCTGAGCAGAACCCTCCCCCGACGACGACCGCGCAGCCTGCGACGGCGACCGCGCCTGCACCGGTCGCGGAGGCTGCAGCGTCGTGCTCCGATTGTCACGACGAAGCGAAGGTCTTCCGGACCAATATCCATGCGCGTGGCGCCACGGTCACAAACGGCGTCGTCGCGAATGACGTCTGCACCACATGTCACGGAGACGGCACCGAGCACATCCAGGCAGGTGGAGACAAGACGAAGATCACGAAGCCGGCTGGACGCGTTGGCTCGGATGACGTCTGCATGTTGTGCCACGACGCCACGACCGATCGCATTTCCCGCCACGGCGGAATGCACGCGAACTCCGCGGCCGTGAACTGCCTCACGTGTCACTCGATCCATCATCCCGATCCGCGATCCGCGCATCTCGTCGCGAAACCGCAGCTCGTTCTCTGCGCTTCATGCCACACCCAGGCGGCAGGCTTCGAGAGCAAGCCGTACAAACATCGCCTGGGCCGCGGCGGAATGGAGTGCTCCTCGTGCCACGAGCCGCACGGCCGCCCGTCGTCGAGCGTCCGCTCGATGGCCATGCTCGATCCGCTCCGAACGACGCGCGCCGGCGAGGCACCGTGCCTCAACTGTCACGCCGACAAACGCGGACCGTGGGTCTTCTCGCACGGCGCGAATGCTGTCGGCGACTGCGTGAGCTGCCACGAAGTTCACGGATCATCGAATCCGAAACAGCTCAAACGGGCCAACGTGTGGCAGCTCTGCATCGAGTGCCACTCCCCAATCTCGAATGACACGCTCGGCTCGCAGCCGCCGTCGTTCCATAACCTGAGCAGCCCGCGCTATCGCAACTGCACGACGTGCCACGTCGCGATTCACGGCTCCAACCGCGACCCGCAACTGCTCAAGTGAGGAGAGCGCAGATGAACAGAAAATCGCTTGTACTGTGGATCTCTCTGACGCTCCTCGCGGTTGCCGCGGGCGCGCAGACAGTTCCGGTCGACCTCGAAGTGGGTTACCGCTGGCTCAGTCTCAGCGGAAGCTCCGACATGTACCGGACTCAGATCAATGAGCGCGATGGGTTCCTGATCCGCGCGCTCACGATCTCCGGCAACGACACTCCCTTCACCGACCACTTCCGTCTCGACGCAACCGACCTCGGCGCCGGTCCGGCCGGTGCGCTCCGTCTCGACTTCGGCAAGACCAGTCTCTACCGATTCAATCTCGCCTACCGGCAGACGAACGCGTTCAGCGCGCTCCCCGGCTTCGCCAATCCATTCCTCGGACAGGGCGTCGTCCCCGGCCAGCACACGTATGACCGCGACCGGCGGATGGTCGATGCCGATCTCGAGATCCTGAAGTGGAGCGCAATCACTCCGTTTATCGGATTCTCGTCGAACCGCTACTCCGGGCCCGGCACTTCGACGTATCACGTCGGCGAGGACGAGTTCGCGCTGCTGTCGAGTCTCACCAATCGCGATCAGGAAATCCGCGGCGGTGCCGGCTTCGCCTACTCGCGCTTCACGGGCCAGATCACGCAGGGATGGCGCACGTTCCGCGACCATGAGTCGCTCACTCTTGCGCCGGGCGCAAATGCCGGCAACAACCTCGACCCCGTGCTCGGCAGCCCCGTCAACGCGACGACGATCACGCGCAACGACACCGCGGACGGCCACACCCCGTTCACGAATGCCTACGTCACCGGCCAATTCACGAACCGCGTCCGCGTCATCGGCAACTACGTCCGCTTCGCCGCAAATGCGAACAGCAACGAAGACGAAGCAGCCACGGGCTCGTTCGCGTCTTTCGCGCTCAGCCGCTTCTTTGGCGGACTGACGGACACCGTCAGCGGACGCGCGAAGAACACGACCTGGCGCGGCGGCGCGCGCGCCGAAATCGCGCTCACCGACAAAGTCGACTTCCTGGCCGGCTATCAGCGCGAACATCGCGAGCTCGAAGGAACCGCGCTGATCAACGACCTCTTTCTGCAGACGGTGAACTTCGGCGGCGTCGACCCGAAGGACGTGCAGACGATCATCAACGCGAAGAACTCGTTCAACCGCGATGAGGATGTCCTGAACGCCGCGTTCTCCGCACGCGCGCTCGGTCCGTTCTCGGTTCGCGCCGGCTTCAGCGAATCGAAGCAGGACGTCAACGTGGCGCCTGATCTCGAGGAGATCGTCGTCCCCGGCCCGAGCCAGAGCGGCAAGTTCAGCCGTCGCGTGAACTCGTCCGATCTCTCCGGCTCCTACAGCAAGAAGGGATTCCTCCTCGGCGCAGCGTGGCGTCACGACAGCGCGAACGATCCGATCATCCGCACCGACTTTCTGAGCCGCGACCGCTTCCGCGTGCGCGCCGGCTGGACGATGCCCAGCAACTTCTTCCGCGCCGGAGTCGTTGCCGAGGAGAGCACGCCGAAGAACGATCGGAGCGATTTCCAGTTCGATTCGAAGATCCGTCAATACACGGCGGACGCGGAGATCGCGCCGACAGCGATCATCCGCGTGCGCGCATCAGCGTCGCGATACCGCGCCGACAGCTCGATCCTCTACAGACACCCGGAAAATTTCACGACCGCCACGTCCGTCCACGCGGAGAACGGCAAGTCGTACGAGGGCGGCGTGATCCTCACGTTCGCTCCGGCCTCCGTCGACGCGGCCTATTCACGATTCGACAACAGCGGCACAACCCCGTTCACAATCGATCGCTATCGCGCACGGGTTACTTTTAAGTTATTCGGCAAGACAGGTGCGGCCGCGGAATGGGATCGGGACCGCTACAACGAACCGGCTCCATCATTCGGCAACTTCGACGCAAACCGATACGGAATCTACCTTCGCTGGAACCAGTAAGGGCGCTTCTGTATCTATAGTCTATAGACGCGTATGACACTCGTTGGCGGATTCGGCAGTAATCCAGTGGGAATGACGATCACGTTCCCGGGCGGTGTTGCAGTAGACGCAACACTCGACGGCAACACCATCCACACGGATCAGCCTCCACCTCTTGGCCAGGGCGAAGCGATGACTCCGTTCGACCTTTTCTTCGCGTCGCTGGGCACGTGCATGGGTTTCTACGCACTGCGCTTCTGCCAGGAAAGGTCGATCCCGACCAACGAATTGCGGATCAATCTGCACCGCGTGTACGACACGGCGCGACATCGCGTATCGACCGT
>DASVHS010000490.1:0-5496 GCA_036382495.1 Thermoanaerobaculia bacterium
AAGCCGGTCCCGTGGCGCGACACCGAAAGAAGGCGAAGTGCCGATCGGAGTCACGGGGTTCACGCTGAACGATGAATGAAGAAGCGCCGCTCCTGTGTGGCCGCGGGCTTCAGCCCGCGGTGTGCCGGCTGAAGCCGGCACCCACACAGAACCCGCTACTTCGCGGCAGCTGCCTCTTTCTTCTTCGCCTCGCTCACCATATTCTCAACATCGCGCAGCAGCTGCTTGGCGTCGTAGAGGATGCCGTCTTTCATCACGTACTTGATGCCGCCGACGCGCTCAACCGCCCCGGTCGAGTCATTCACGTGCATCCAACCGGTTCCGTACAGCACTTTCAGATTCGCGATCGGGTTCTGATCCACCATCACGAGGTCGGCCAGCCTCCCCGCCCTCACCGCACCGATATCCGTCCGGTTCAGCGCCTCGGCGCCCCATAACGTCGCCGAACGAATCACTTCGAGCGGATGAAAGCCTGCTTCCTGCAGCAGCTCCAGCTCGCGGATGTAATCGAATCCGTAGAGCTTGAAGATCCATCCCGAGTCCGAGCCCGTCGTCACGTGGCCGCCGCGATTTTTGTAGTCGTTCAGGAACTGCATCCAGATCCGGTAATTGTTTTTCCATTCGACTTCGTCCGACGTCGTCCAGTCGAACCAGTACGCGCCGTGCGCGGAACGGTTCGGCTGATACCAGCGCCAGAGTGACGGCAGCGTGTACTTGTCGTGCCACTCCGCGCGCATCGTGCGCATCAGATCGCGGCTGGCTTCGTAGATCGTCAGCGTCGGATCGATGTTGAAGTGCAATTTGATCAACTCGTCGATGACCGCGTTCCACTTCTCCGATCCAGGCGGCGCAGCCTGCTTCCACAGCCGTCCCGCTTCGCCGAATCGATTCTGCTCGTCGTTGTAGTTGAACGTCGTGGAGAAATCCTGCACCGTTCGATTGACGAACAGCGCTTCCGGCAAGCCGTACCAGTGCTCCATGCCGTGCAGCCCGAGTCGCGCGGCGTCGAGGATGTTCGTGCGGGCCACGCCCATCTGCGAGAGATGCGTCGTCGATCCCAGTCCCTGCTTCTTCGCTTCATCGAGCAAAGCAGCGAGGATCTCGGGATCGAAGATCGGATCGCCGCCGGCGAACACCTTCAGTCCGTCCATCCCCTTCTGCTTCGCGTATTGCGCGAACTTGCGTGCCTGTTCCGGCGTATCGATCGCGCCGCCGTCCCAGTTCCGGCGCAGCGTCATCACGTACGGGACGATGCGCGGCGCGACGATCTCGTTGCGCGCGCTGCGATCGCGTTCGTGAATGCACCAGTCCACGCCGTTGCCGCATCCGGGCTCGCGCACCGTCGTGACGCCGTGAGCCATCCACAGCTTGAACACGTACTCGGCGGTCGTGCCCTGCTCTTTTCCGCCGGAGTGACCGTGCAGATCGATGAAGCCTGGCAGCACCCACAGGTTCGTTCCATCGATCTCGCGCGTGGCGTCCTTCGGCCGGTTCTCCGCCTTGATCGGGACTTTCGGAAAGCCGACGCTGCGCACTTCGCGGATGCGATTGCCTTCGATGACGATGTCGACGGGACCGATCGGCGGCGCGCCGGTTCCGTCGACAAGCGTCGCGCCGCGGATGATCAGCCGTTGAAACGGCCCTTCACCCTCATCCGCGCGCCGGTTCGGCGCGTAAGGAACTTCCTGCGCGGCAACGGTCGACGCAAGCAGCAGGATCGCCAGAAGCATTCGCATGACGAAAGAATAGTCGACCATGTCATGGGGAGCGAGCCGCTTGTCATCCGCTCAAACGCGCGTGCGTTTCTTCGCGGCGACCTTCTCCATCTCCACCCACGGCTCGACACCGGCGACGCGGCAACGCGGCACCTTCTCGCCGAGTACGGCTTCGATCTGCTGCACCATCGGCAGGTCCTGCCACGTCGCCACCGTGGACACGATTCCAAGAGCAGCACCGCGCGCAGTTCGTCCGGCACGATGCACGTAGTCGTCGACGTTCTCGGGAATGTCGAAGTTGATCACGTGTGTGATGCCTGGAACATCGATGCCCCGTCCAGCGATGTCCGTCGCAACGAGAATGCGATGCTCGCCCATTCGAAAATCGTCGAGTGCCTGCACGCGCTTGCCCTGCGACCGGTCCGCGTGAATGCGCGAGACCGGATGACCCTTGCGCGTGAGGATGTGGTACAGCCACTCCGCGTCGACTTTCCGCCGCACGAACACGAGCGTGCTGCCGAGCTCCTCATCGAGCAGCGCGACGAGCGCGTTGCGCTTGTCTTCCGGCTTCACGAGATAAACGCGATGCGTGATTCCTTCGGCCGCCCCACCCTCGGGCGTAATGTCGATGCGCTGCGGGGTGCGCATGAACTCATTGGCGATCATCTCCACGGAGCTCGGCATCGTCGCCGAGAACATCATCGTGTGGCGATCGCGCGGCAGTTTGCGCAGAATGTCGCGGATCTGCGGCAGAAAACCGAGGTCGAGCATGTGGTCGGCTTCGTCGAGGACGAGTTCTTCGATCGCGTCGAGCTTTACATGACGCTGGCGGACGTGATCGAGAAGACGGCCCGGCGTGGCGACGATGATGTCGGGCTCGCTGCGCAACGCGGTGATCTGCGGCTGCATCTTCACGCCGCCGATCACGACCGCCGTGTTGAGGTTGTGATCGACGCCGAACACATCGAGAAACGCTTTCGTCTGAAGCGCGATCTCGCGAGTCGGCGAGAGGATCAGGCCCCGCACTCCGCGGCCGTGCGTCAGACGTTCGGCGAGCGGAAGCGCAAATGCCGCGGTCTTGCCGGAGCCGGTCTGGGCGAGGCCGATGATGTCCTTCCCTGTCAGCGCGAGCGGGATGACCGCGGCCTGGATCGGCGTCGGATTCTCGAAGCCGATCTTCTGCAGAACTCCGAGGATCCCGGCGCTGAGTCCGAGGGATGAAAAGGGCTTGTCGGTGGTCTTGACGGGGTGCTGTGGGATGCCGCCTGTAAACATGCGCGGCGTCATGGTAGCTTAAGCAGCCATACACAATTCAGGAGGAAACATGTCCATCACCCGCATTCGCTCGATCCTGTTTCTGCTCGTCTTCGCCCTCGCCGGCGCCGCTTACGGCCGCGGCTCAACGCCGAAAGAGCTCGTCGTCAACCTGAAATTCAAGCCGCAGGAAGGCGCGCACAGCACCACGGCAAACATCCCGCCGTCGATGCTCGACAAGTCCGTGGCCATTCACGTGACCGAACATCGCAACGAGACCGATCCGAAAGTGATCGGCCAGGGCACCGGCGGCGACGACAAGACGTTCCCGATCAAATCCGCGACCGACGTCAAGCCATTCATCGACGAGACGCTCGAGAGCGTCGCGAAGAGTTTCGGACTGAAGACGAGTGAGAAGGGCGGCGACCGCACGCTCAACATCACCGTCACGCGTTTCTTCATCGACGAGAGCAACAAAGCCCTCGGCTCGGTCTACTCGTCCGAAGTCAAGCTTGGCTACACGCTGAAGAGTTCCGGCGGCAAAACACTCATCGAGGGTGCGACGACGGGCAGTGCTCACCGCTACGGCCACGCGCACAGCGAGGAGAACATCAACGAAGTGCTGAGCGACGCGCTGAAGGAAGCGTTCGCCAACGTCCTCGACGACAGCAAGTTGCAGGACGCCTGGGCCGGGAAGAAGTAGCCACTGAGCCTTCTCCCCGCGTGCGGGGAGAAGGTGCGCGAAGCGCGGATGAGGGGCACACCCTCACCCGGCCTTCGGCCACCCTCTCCCGCAAGCGGGAGAGGGCTCTGATCCCAGCGATCCGCGATCTGGTACGGGGCATGGTTTCTGCTCTCCTACAGCCGGGAGAAACAACCATGAACAGCAAATTCAAATCAGTCACGGCAGCAGCGATCGCTCTGCTATTCGTGGCCGCCTGCGGTACGTCGGGCAATAGCGGCCTCGGCGGTATTTTCGGCGGCGGCTCGAACAGCGGGACGGCCAACACGGAGATCCGCGGTACGGTCGATTCAGTCGACCTCAACAGCAACTCGATCTACCTCGTCAACGTCAGCAACTACAACCGCTCGATGCTGTCGAACAGCGGCAGCGGCAACGCGGTGCGCGTTTACTTCGATAACCGCACACCTGTCGACTATCAGGGCCGAAGCTATCAGGCCGCTGACCTCGAGCGCGGCGACCAGATCTCGGTCCGCATCGATCAGTCGGGCAACCGGCTGTATGCGAACTCGGTCTCGGTCCTGTCCGACGTGCGCAACCGCTACCCGAACGGCTCGAACCCGAACGGCTCGAGGTATCCGAACGGCTCGACGTACCCGAACAACGGCACGAGTGGCTCGACGCTGCACGGAACCGTGCGCTCGATCGACACGAACCGCCGCACGATCTCCGTCGACGCCGGCTACGGCTCGTACTCGACGATTCAGTACGACTCGAACACGCCCGTCTACTTCAACGGCGGCAACTACACGCCGTCCGACCTCGAAGTCGGCGACGAGATCGACGTACGCGCCAGCAGCATCGGCTCGAATCGCTATCAGGCGCAGGACATCACCGTCACGCGCAGCATCAGCGGCACGGGCTCGACGAACAACGGCACGTCCGGAACCTACGGACAGACGAACGGATCGACGATCCGCGGTACGGTTTTGTCCGTCGATACGAACCGTCGCACGATCACGCTCCAGGGCGTCAACTTCACGGGCTTCGACCGCAACACGCAGAACGGCGGAACGATCACCGTGCAGTACGACACGAACACGAGCGTCGACGTTCAGGGTCAGGCGTACCCGGTGACCGGACTGCAGCGCGGCGATGTCGTCGACGTGCAGGTCGGCAGCGGGACGTACAACAGCAACTCGAACTACTTCGCGCAGCGCATCTTCCTCGTCCGCGACGTCAACCAGCGATAAACAACATCCGGAGAGCGGTGGTCACGCCGCCGCTCTCCGACATCACTTCCGCTCATGACGTGGCATGCCGCGCGATTCCTCCTGCTGCAGGGATTCACGCTCGCGTTCGCAGCAGTGTTGATCTTCGCGGCATGGGCGATCGCGCATCGCGGCCGGCACCTGTCCCGCTCATGGAGCTCGCGATTGCTGGCGACGCCGGTGATGCGCGATCTCTCGCGACGCGGTCATCCCCTCGCCGTATTCATCGAGCGACATTTCGCTCACATCGACAGACGCTCGTGGGTCCGCGCGATCGCGGGCATCATCATCATCGCCGCGGCGCTTTACTGGTTCACGACGATTCTTCGTGGCGTCCTCGGTGACGGGGCCGTCGCGGCCGCTGACCGGCGTCTGCACAACACGCTGCGGATGTTCCACTCGGAAGGCCTGCACGTCTTCTACTCGTCGGTCTCTGACCTCGCCACCGCGACGTTCATCGTGCCGGTCGCCCTCGCTTTGGCGGCACTCTTCTGGCGGCATCGACGAAACTACGAGGCCAGGTTGTTCATCGTCGCGATCGCCGGCGCTTCGATCCTGTCGACAATCCTCAAGT